>NZ_JALCLM010000001.1:2100000-2342264 GCF_022647885.1 Bifidobacterium sp.
TCACGCATAAGGTCCCTTGTTCACTTAATACATTCGATGGTCCAAGAATTACTCCTGCCCAGTCGAGGTCCAAACCTTGAATGGTATATACCGAACCCACCTCATTAAGAGTTTCTGGCCGCTGCGGCCAAGCCAGCGATGCCTGTGGAACATAGCGATCCCAAGGTATATGTAGGCCTGGCTCGTCAATAAAATAATCGGCTCCGTCAAGACGATATGGATAATCATAGGTACTCAATAGACGTGCTGAACCTCTACTTGATCGCTCGACTATCGCATCGCGCATCTTCCCCGCATCGGCAAAAACCTTCATTTCAAAACCCTGGTCTTCAGACGGAGGAGGAGACACCACACTATCTTCGTCCAGCAATGATTCAATCCAATTCCTCACACCCAAAGAAGCACCCATCCGGTGTTGTGTGCCCAAATTTATATTGATGACTTCTGCATCATTGAGTGCCTCAGACAACACATCGTCGTTCCACATACTGCGTAAGCGCAGCACCTGTGCCTCGTCATATGCGATAACAGTAATCTTGCTGAGCCGAACGATTTCCTTCAGCTGGTTTTCTGCACGAAAGTGCATATAAGGATTCGGCTGGGTCAGCAACAGATGTGCCTCATCTACCAGAGCGATATCCGCCCCTTTCCCGTTGCGGTCAGCAGTATTGATATATGGAGTTGGCCGAAGCACCTGGGACTTACGTAATTGAGGATTGTTACCAGCAATGTCTTTGTACCGTTTCCACATTTGCGCGTGATTGACCATAATGCGCACATCTATGCCAGATAGTGCATCTGCAGATGGAATCTCATCAGATTGATGCATTCGACTTCGAGAGGACAACGCTACAAACAATGATGTCAGCAGTACACTCTTACCGGTTCCAGCAGCACCTTGAATTACTACAACGACATGAGGAGAATCAAAGCCGCGGTTTGAACAGGTTCCGCTGAGCCGTTGCTCACACAGGGCAATAATGCTGTTCAAAGCAGACTGTTGGTCTGTATCTAATGTATACGTGCTCACACCACGGGACTCTAATCCACTTGAAGGACCACTCTAATAACAACGAAGCTGACTGTTTTACGGTCAGCTTCTGGTACCACTATCAGTGAACTTAAGAACATCTATCAGCGCTTAGTTCCATATGCGCCACGTATATATTGTTCAGGGTAAGGAATCTCAGTTTTTCTCAGACCAAGCTTGTACCCGGCACGCAACGGCCAGTATGGATCACGCAGAGCAGCTCTGCCGATTTCGACAGCATCTGCCTGCTCTTTGTGCACAATACGCGCTGCCTGCTTCGCCTTAGTAATTAATCCAACAGCAGTTGTTGGTATCAAAGCCTTTTGACGCACTTCCTGAGCAAAAGGCACCTGATAGTTAGGTTGTGCTGGAATAGTTACTCCCGAAATAATGCCGCCGGTTGAAACATCTACCAAATCAACGCCATGAGCCTTCATAACCTTCGCCGTTTCGATACTCTGGTCAAGATCCCACCCACCAGCAGCCCAATCGGTTGCAGAAATACGAACCAACAATGGCATTCCCTCGGGAATCACGGAGCGTACCGCATCAACAATGTCAATCAGGAATCGCATCCGATTTTCCAAAGGACCACCGTACTCATCAGTACGCTGATTACTCAGCGGATCCAAGAACTGCGAAATCAGATATCCGTGCGCAGCATGAAGCTCAATTGCTTCGAAGCCCACACTCACCGCTCTGCCAGCAGCATATTTGAACTGATCTACGATCCCATGGATTTCGTCAATACTGAGTTCGCGAGGAACGTCATAATGTCCATAGGGAATAGCACTTGGTGCTACAGTCGGCCAGCCACCCTCGTCTTGAGGAACGGTAGCATTGATATGCCCTGTGGAGAAGCAGCCAGTAGAAGCCTTACGACCCGCGTGATTGAGCTGCACCGCTGCAACAGCACCAGCCTTTTTTACATCGTCTACAATCCAACGCCAGGCATCAATCTGCCCGTCCTCCCAAAGGCCTAAATCACACGGTGAGATACGTCCCTCAGCACTGACTGCTGTTGACTCAGCAATCACCATGCCAAAGCCACCTAATGCGCGAGAGACATAGTGCTGATAGTGAAATTGCGTTGGTCTGCCATCTTGCCCAAACGCCGAATACGTGTCCATAGGAGGCATCCAGATGCGGTTTCGCGTAGTCACCCCACGCAAAGTCAGAGGAGAAAACAAATCCGGCGCCTCGACAGTGTTGATATTTTTGGAGCCTTTGCGCGATTTATTCCGCTGTTTTTTTACTTTATTGTTGCCCTTGGTCTGGCTACTCGCAGAATGGTCATCGTGATCAAGCGAAGGATCAGTGGACTTACCCACAGCAGATGCGGCATCTAGAGCGTCCCATTCCTCTGCGTGTTGCTGAAGTTCCTCAGATACGGTATCCCGCGTAGATTGAACATTCTCATCATCAGTAGTATCGAAAGCCACATCGTCTTGTTGTGCCATGTCAGACCTTCCTTTGTCCCAGCGGTGCTGCAATGAGCAGACTTGTAGCTATTCTACTTCCGTTACCTCAAGCAATACAGAACAAGTCTTGCAAAACAACAAACCCTGTTTTGCATCGAAATGCAAAACAGGATCGCAGATGTGATGAGATTGGGGTGTTTAAGACAGCAACGTCAAACTAATTATTCGTGGATGAGCTGGATGAGCTCGTCCCCGAGCTGGTGGTTGCCGCACCCATGTACTTCGCATCAGCATTTCCATAACTGTTGTCAATCGGAGTGTTGGTATCTGCAAGGTAACTATTCATGAAGGCTTTCCAAGCTGGCGTAGCTATATACGCACCATACCAAGTGCTGTGATACACACCATTGATGGTTTTATTGTTGAAAGACTTTTGAGATTCCGCATTACCGACAGCAACATATGCAGCTACTGAAGGAACGAAACCACCAGTAAGCATATAGGTATCTTCATTCGTTCCAGTTTTAGCAAAGGTTTTGCGACCACCATCTAGCTGTGTTGTTGCAGCCTCACCATCAGATTGCACAACACCCTGATTCATTGCATATGCAACGGTTTGTGCAATTCCTGAATCGATAGCTTGATGACAGTTAGCAGAAGGAACTTTGAGCTGGTTACCGTCTTTGTCCACAACTTTTTTCAAGGCGATAGGTGTGCATTCGACTCCATTTGCAGCAATAGTCGCATAGACGTTTGCCATAGTCAGAGGAGAAGCCTGAACGGTTCCAATAACCATAGGAGGATTGTAAGAATTCGACGAGAAGATATCTTCTTGACCTTCGGGGGAATTGTGATAACCCATCGTCTTGGCAGTATTGGCTATCTGTTTCAGACCAATGATTTGAGCCATTGAAGCCTGAGTGGTGTTGTGCGAACGAATAAGACCCTGTAGAGGTGTTTCAGGAGATGTGGTGCCGCCGCCAGAATTCTGGACAGGCCAAATACCAGTACCAGAGTAGTCAGGGAATGAACTCTTGTTATACGAAGTGTAGGTTCTTAGAGATTGGTTAATAGACTTGCCCGCAGCCATCCATGCTGCAAGGTTAATCGGTTTCCATGTAGACCCTACTTGGAAGCCCCAGCCTCCACCGTCAGCTTCGTCGACTGCATAGTTGATAGCGGTTTTGGTACCCCCACCCGAATCTTGCGTAGCGTCGTAGGTTCTATTAATACCAAAGCCTAATACTTCTCCCGTGCCTGGTTTGATAGCCGCTATCGTAACTTCGAAACCGGTGGAGTCATCAACAGGAATCGTTGCTCTAGCTGCTTTCATGGCATCACTATTGGCATTGACATCCATGGTGGAATAGATTTCTAAGCCACCCTGTTTGAGAAGCTTGTCACGATCTGCCTGAGTCTTACCGAATTCAGAGGAATTCAAAATCTGTTTAGTCACATAATCGCAGAAATATGCTGCATCTCCTGCCGCTTGGCAACCTGCTGCCACGCTCTGCACATGCAACGTTGAAGCTATAGGTGTCGCCTTAGCTTCATCGCGCTGTTTCGCATTGATATATCCCTGTTGATACATCAAATCAAGCACAATGTTGCGTTGTTCTTGCGACTGTTCTGGATTTGATGTGGGGTCGTATCCTGTCGGATTCTTAGTAATTGCAGCAATCGTGGCAGATTCTACGATATTCAAATCTTTCGCACTTTTATTGAAGAAACGTCGCGCTGCAGTCTCGACACCGTAGATACCATTGCCAAACTGGGCGATATTGAGATAACCCTGTAGGATCTCTGCCTTACTGTATTTCTTTTCCATCTGAACAGCTATAAGCATCTCGCGCATCTTACGTGCAACAGTTTCTTCCTGTGCATGATATACGGCAATCGGGTCATCATCTTCCTCGGCCTCACTCATCAGCACATTTTTAACGTACTGCTGCGTTAATGAAGAGCCACCCTGTGTATCGCCCTTTTTCACGTAAGTTTCGACGAAAGCTCTGAATACACCTTGAATATCAACACCAGCATGCTCAAAGAATCTTCTATCCTCACGAGCAACCACTGCTTTCTGCATGTAGTCGGAAACTTCGTTGAGTGGGACCACGATGCGGTTCTGCGCATAAAAGGTCGCAATCACCGTCTTGCCATCAGAGGCATAGATTCGTGACTGCTGAGGCAAATCCGTAACATCGAAATCGATGCCCTGCGCTTGCAGCGAGGGGATTAGCGACTTTGCGGCAGCATTAAGTCCAAATACAGCAGGTAGCAAGAAGCCTGAAGCGACAACACCCCCAGCAGTACAGAAAATCAAATACGCGAGCACAAAGGTGAAAAAGCGTCTAACGGTCATAGGCTGGTTCTTCGGCATGATGCTCATTCTAAAACCGGCTACCTACTAAGAAGCTGTGAATACTCTTTCTTCGAGCAATTTGCACACTACCTGCGCGAACGTCGTATGAGCATTCCAGGCTGGTAAATGATGATTGAACGCCCTTTGCGTGATATCCAGCCGCGGTTAGAAAAGTCCATCAATGCTTTATTCACGGTTTCCCTAGAAGAACCTACGAGCTGCGCCAACTCCTCTTGCGTCAAGTCGTGAGGAACCATCAAACCAGCTTCAATAGGCTCACCAAAACGCATAGCTAGACTCAACAACGTCTTTGCTAACCGTGCGGGCACATCCATGAAAACTAGATCAGAAATGCGCTCGTTGTTACTACGCATGCGATTCGCTAAAACTTGAAGCATGTCCACAGCGACGCGAGGATGATCATTAAGCCAGGTAAACAAATCTTCGTGTTCCAACACAGCAACTCGTGTGCGATTCGTCATCGCAACTGCAGTTGCTGTTCTAGGACCACCGTTGGGGTCAAAAACTGGGATTTCTCCAAGAACCTCTCCGCGGCCGTGGATGCTGAGCAGCTGCACACGACGATCTGAGGCTTGTCGTATTAACTTAACCCTGCCATCCTCCAGCAGATACATACGATGATCCGTATCGCCCTCGCGAAAGATGCTCTCGCCCTTCGCTACAGAAGAATATTTGAGGTGCGGGAGCAATAAATCCGCTTCCTGTTCAGAAACCTGATTAAATAAAGCAGTCTGGAGCAAGGTGTTTCCAGGTTCTGGAATTTCATTGGGCTTGCGAATGATCACTCCACCTTCCTCCGCTCGTTTAGTCATCCTCGACCGTATAGTTCTGCTTGATTGTATCTCTCTTTCAGACGATACCGCGTGTCCAGCTGTCTTGAGAAAAACGAATGGCGTCCAAAACCGCAGCAGTTTGTCTTATTGGTGACGGAACCGTCCCTGTGTGGGCGCCGGGTATTGTACTTAGCAAAAAGGCAATTAGCTTGCCAATAATCTCTTCACGCCCTAATCCTGATTGCGAACGCAGCGGGTCTACTCTTTTGACTGCAGATTGCACCGCTTTGTACCGCATTTTTTCCCGAGAAATTCTCAATATTCGTGACATTTTTTCTGCATCGATGTCGTAAGACATAGTCACATGATGAAGTACTGCTCCTGGGCCACCTTGCTGAGCTGCATAACGCCGCTGGGCAGCACCTCCGATTTTGCCTGATGGAGAGGAGAGGTCATTAATAGGCTCATACTGTGCATCAATACCAATCTGTCGTAACGCCGACAAAATCCAGTCGTCACAACACCTATATGACTGCTCTATGCTCATTGCCTCGACTAAATTGAGGGGTGCATACAGTGAGTAGGTAATAGTATTTTTGGGTTCAACAAACATTGCACCGCCGCCTGTAACTCGGCGCACAACGCTTACCCCCTCCTGTTGAGCAGCTTCAAGGTCGACTTGATGACTTAAGGATTGGAATCGTCCGATAACCACTGTTGAGGCAGCCCACTCCCAGATGCGAATCATCGGCCCACACTCGCCGCGGGCAACTGCTTGAGCCAAGGCGTGGTCGGTTGCCATCTGGCGCGAAGGCATCAGCGGTTCATCATGCACCACGCTGAGAGCTAAGGCTTTCCATCTGTTGCGAAAGTCAGATAGTAGGCGGTCAGACACCAAGTCTGGTGCAGATAGTGTCTCTTGCGTGGCATTGGATTGCTTGTCATGCTCATTTTCGGGTTGCGCAATACCGTCACTAGCAAGCAGTGCGCGTTGTACAGCTGTGACAATTGTCTGCGGTGTGGCTCCAATAAGCAGCGTTAGTTGTTGTGTATCTAGAATCTCGCGAATCTTATTGCCTAAGGTATCAGCATCGATTGGTAGCGCACATTGTGTGATTTGAGCCTCAATATCTGCAATCACCTGAGGTTTGTCAAGATTGCCTTCTGCAAAGAAATCCCCATCAAGTATGCAACTCAACACACGCGTTTGACTAGCTGTCACATTGGCTGCGATGAGTTTACCGCCTCGCATTTTGCATTCGCCTCGGCCTTGCCGCACTGGTGCATTACTCATAACCACCGCCAATTTTCTTTTCTGCTACTCTGCGCACAATCAGTATCACCTTCTATGTCACCGCGCATCGAAAGTGTGCGTATAAGCACGCCAATAACCTAATATGGTCATCTTCACGTGCATATATGCACACTTTGTGGTCTATGACACTGGAAACATACTCTACAAACGTGCGAGGATATCTGCACTGATCTCTTCGGTATTACGCGTGGACGAAGCTGTCTCAGCGATATCATCTTCGACAGCTCGCTCAATACGTGACGCTGGCTCATCAAGTCCGAGGTGCCGTAATAACATTCCAGCGGAAAGAATTGCCGCCGTCGGATTGGCTATACCCTTGCCCGCGATGTCCGGTGCTGAACCATGAATCGGCTCGAACATGGAGGGATATTCATTCGTGGCGTTGATATTGCCAGATGCCGAATACCCTACCCCTCCCACTACTGCGCCAGCCTCATCGGTCAGAATATCTCCAAAGAGATTATCTGTGAGAATCACATCGAACCGAGCCGGGTCAGTAACCACGAAAATAGTGGCGGCGTCAATGTGCTGATAATCGTGACTAACCTCTGGATATTCCTCAGCAACCTTATTCACTAAACGCTGCCACATATCACCTGCATTGGTAAGCACATTCTTCTTATGCACTAAGGTGACATGCTTACGGCGTTTCATTGCCAGTTCAAACGCATATCGAATAACTCGCTCTGCCCCGAATGCTGTGTTTAGCGACACTTCAGTTGCAACCTCTTGGGGAGTTCCACGGCGTATTGCACCGCCTGCGCCCACATACAAACCTTCAGTGCCCTCACGCACGACGACGAAGTCGATATTTCCAGGATTTGCTAAAGGAGAAGTAACACCTTTGAACAGCTTGGAAGGCCTGAGATTCACATATTGGTCGAGTGCGAAACGAAGCTTGAGTAGCAGCCCTCGTTCCAGTACTCCCGGGGTAACGCGTGGATCTCCAACGGCACCGAGCAGAATTGCATCAGTATGTTTGATGCGTTCCAAATCCTCATCCGGCAGGATGGCACCATCTCTCAGATAGCGCTCTGCACCAAGGTCGAAAGGCTCATATGTGAACTTTGCAAAGCCCTGTGATGCCTTGTCAAGCGCCGCTTGAGCGTGTGGAACGATTTCTTTGCCAATACCATCACCAGGGATGACAGCAATGCGATATACGCCTTGTGTAGTGTTCTCACTCATAATCCCGAGGATATGCAGCACCCCCCTGTTATCACGCTGCCGATTCCGTCAGATGGACATAAATATGGTCATCTGACAGGCACAGCATCCTTTCGCTCAGCACACAAACACATCAAACAAGCACATCACACGCTCACGTCACACAAGCACACTACACAAGCACAGCTGAGTCATGAGTTGAAGCCCATTACGTTTAGGCACCAAGCATTTTCCAATGCCAGTTCCTTCCACTGCTTATAACGTCCGCTTGCACCACCATGCCCCGCCTCAACTTCAACCTTGACCACAGCATCCGCATCTACTGCAGATTCTTGTAATCGAGCTATCCACTTCAATGGCTCCACATAAAGTACGCGCGTATCGTTCATCGATGTGGTTGCGAAAATCTTTGGAAAGTGTGTGGTTCCGAAGTTGAGCTCGCGGGTATGCGCATCAGGCACATTTTCATATGGCGAATATGACTTCATATAGTCATAAACCTGCCGATCATGCAAAGGATCTCCCCACTCATCCCACTCTGTAACAGTCAAAGGAAGATTAGGATCGAGAATGGATGTCAGTGCGTCTACAAAAGGCACATCTGCTTCAATACCGGCATAGAGTTGAGGAGCCATATTGGCGATAGCCCCCATAAGAAGACCACCTGCTGATCCACCGTTCGCCACTGTTCTACTCCGGTCTGCAATGCCGTTGACTTGTAGTGCAGCAGTTACATCCACAAAATCCTCAAAGGTATGCTTTTTATTGAGTCTGCGACCTTGTTCATACCATGCACGCCCCATTTCTCCACCACCGCGAACATGCGCCACAGCATAGATAACTCCTCTATCGAGCATGCTCAGTCTTGCAGGTGAGAAGAACGGATCAGAACTGCATTCATAAGCGCCATAAGCGGTGATAAACATAGCAGAGGGCATCGCGTGCGGAGTATTAGTGGAATATCCATCGCTACTGCTACCTACCACATCGTGCATAGACAAAGTTCGATTCGTCAAACCTCGATCACTGTACGCATCAAGGCTGGGCACTAAACCCTCTCGCCACACTACAGAAACAGGCACACGCTGTCCGTCTCGTGCGAGAACCCATAATCTGGATTCCGCATAATGAGCGGCATCGAAATCCCCCAAAACTTCAGCCCGTTTTAACAGCACATCCTCACCAGTGGCAGGATCGTATTCACGCAACTGAGCGGGATTCGTATAGCTACTCAAGCTATAACGCATTTTTGGAGTCTCATAGGAGGGGTTGCCCCCCGCTCCTATTGAAAATACCGCTTGAGCTGCATGTTCACCCAACGCAGCGGCAGTCATTTCCTTGAACTCCCATGCTTGGCCTTCTACAAAGTTCTTCGCTGCCTGCTCTTTGGTCATCACTGCCAGATGAGGAAGGCTATCAGCCCGATAACTCAAGGTAACAAAATGACGATGCATCGAAAGACCTTCGATACCCAGCCCGCGTGCCCCCTGCAGAATTTCAGGATTGCCTTGCTGATGATATGGAGTATCAATAGGTAAATCTCCTGAAGGATCAAGCTCCGAGGCCTCACACCCAGCAGGACTCCCCTGGACCACACACACGCCTTCGGTGAGTTGATAAGGCGCGGCATGCGCACGCATATCAATCACATTCACTTGAAAATTTGGGTTGAGGACATTGTGATAGGTCAATGCCAGAGGAATATCCTCACCATTCTCACCTGCGCCTTCAAAACGAGCAAAACTTACATCGTATTCAATACCCTCCTGTCTTGGAACGAAGACCTCGAATGAAGCTGTTGGATTGTGAACAGATAAAGTCAATACCTCGCTCGTGGTTTTCGAACCAGTAGTGATAACGATGCGGCATTCATCAAAGCTCATGCCTACGCCCACCCAAAAACGCTCATCTCTCTCAGTCCATACTTCTTTGTCATCAGCAGTATCACTACCGACGCGGTGTCTCCACACACTGTACGGACGCCATGAGTCATCCACCTTCACATAAAATACCCATTTCCCATCAGGAGTAATCATTGCTCCAGAGGAAACCTGCTTAATCACCTCAGGCAAATCAGCTTCTTGAGCACTGGTGCCAGCCTTTGCATCAATTGCTTTCTGTAAGTCTCTGATATGAAAGTCATAGCGCTCATTGCCAGTAGTATCTGTCCCATACAGGAGCCACCTGCCATCGCTACTGAGATCCATACCACCTACTCGGAAGAAATCATGCCCAGACGCTTCCTTATTGGCATCGAAAACCACCTGCTCGCCCGGCAAAGGAGCACCATTAGCCGTGTCAATAACGGGAGGATTCCAATTATGCTCATCGACTACTGGCAAACGGCATTGAACTGCATACTGCTGGCCTTCCACAATCCGCGTGTAGTGCCAAAAACCATGAAGTCTTACAGGAACAGACATATCGGTTTCTTTGATATGTGATTTCAACTCTTCAAATAGCACATCTCTAAAGCTATGTAGGTTCTTCGTTCGCGCTTCAAAATAGGCGTTCTGTTCAGATACGTAACGCTGAGTGCGCTTCGAAGTTTTATCACGCATCCACTCATAGGGGTCACTGAATGACTCTCCCCCTGCGGTTCTTAGGGTGGGGATGCGCTCTGCGGTAGGAATGCCTGTTACTCTTCCATGGCTTCCCATTTGTTCGATATCGTCATGTTGTACATCGCTGCCTGCTGTCATGTCTGAGATTATATGGTTATTCCTCAACATGATGAACATATCGAGGCGCAGGCTCTGTTGTGTAGGGTTTTGCAAATACACTAAACAGCATTAATAACCGACAATGTTGGAATTCAGCCGTTGTTGTCGACACACGCACTGAGTTATACTCTGGCTTTCACTCTAAATCACTACACAATCGCAATTTAGGGCATTTTCAGGATGCATTTATACGTATTTACCTATGAGCTCGTCTGTCGCGGTGTGTAGCAAGGAAGGGCAGCATAGTATTCATCAGATTCGAACCGGTGGTTCCATAAAATACCGGCACATCAGTCACGGGCATCGGCTGTGTAGCGGTAATTCCTGCAACTGCACCTATCGATTCTCGTGGACTTAGCTGACGAATTCCTATCGCAAGAATTCTTCCAGGGTATCTACGAGCTACGGTCGCATATGTAGTTGGATCTTTTTGTCCGTCATCGCCGATGAGTAGAAACTTCATATTCGGAAAATCAGCCATTAGCTGGTCTACAAACTCGAGTTTGTGTTGTACTCCGGTTGGAATAAAGGTTTTAGGACGAGGGTCAAGGTCACGCAGTAACAGAGGTCCTTCTGGGAAACCGTGGTAATCGATAAAATGCCGGATGGAACTTTCCACATTCCATGGCGATGTCGATAAGTAAAAGAACGGAGCCTGAGGATATAAATCCCTGATTTTGTTGTATAAGACACTCATACCAGGTACAGAAATCCGCTTTTTAGGATTCAACAACAACATGTTGTACGCCGCGCGCCATAGAGAGGGCACTTGAGTCACCATAATGGTGTCATCAATATCAGAAATCACACCTAAAGGCGTCGAAGCAGGATAGGTATATAGCGGAGCAGTAACTGGTGGTCTTCTACGAACTTGGTAGGAGACCTCATGCCGACCAGGTTGCAAACGATGTTCAGCCACCAAATCCAAATACCCGCTTGAGTCCGACAAGGCAAATTCGTCACTCATGGAGCGTCCATGATCTGGTTGATCGTAAACTTCTGAGCTGCCCACTTGAACCGTACGCAACCGAGTACCATCGACACGAATTTTTACCTGCGTACCAGGTGCTGGGACTTTGAAAGCACTGCGAATACCGCGTACTGCTAGACCGGAACGTCCCCGTTCAGGAGACAGCGTGGTACGACAAATCAAACGAGAATAGTCGGGAGTCCCATAACCAACATATGGCTCAACTATCGGATACCACCTGAGGTGGTGAGTAATCAAGGTCGAAAGACCTATCCAAACATTAAAAGCTCCGGTGACTCCACGTCTTGCAGAACGAATCAACAATGGTTTACTTTCAATACGCTCATGTGGCTGTGCTGTATCAAAAGACGTAGCCGCACGTCGGGCGCGTATTGTGGAATGAGTTTGTTGCTCCATAGCGTTCTTACCGTTTGCGATCAATGAATGATTTTGGCGTAGTCCTCTGCGCTCAGCAGTTCTGGCTCATCGTCATCGAGCTCGACTTTCAAAATCCAACCCTCACCATAAGGATCATTGTTGATAACGCTCGGATCTTCAGCAGCATCACGATTTACATAAGCAACAGTTCCTGATACCGGAGAGACCAAAGGTTCAACCGCTTTTGACGACTCTAACTCGACTACCTCATCGCCGGCCTCAATCTTGCCGCCTGTTTCAGGAAGATCAAGAAAGACTAAATCGCCGAGCTCAGAGGCCGCATATTCGGTGATACCAATGACCGCAGGAGATGATGAGGTGTCAATCCACACATGATCCTGCGAGTATTGAAGATGCTCTGGAACATCCAAACTGGGGCTTTGTTTGCTGTCGTTATCACTCATAGCCTCAAGAATACCGTTATATCGCTACAGCGAGAATAATTAGCGCACAGCTGCTGTAGGTTGTGCCCCAATAACCTTGACCATGGTACCGACAGGAGCATTCTGATAAATCCACTGAGCCTCTGCAGGAATCATATTGATACAACCGTGGGAACCATAATTCACAGGATCACCTTTAGCAATAGCAGTCAGATTCCATGGAGCAGCGTGGAAGCCTTCACCACCGTTGTAGTAACTGATCCACTTCACTCCCTTGGACAGATAGTCAGCACCTCGCATATCCTGCGTTTCATATTTGATGTTAATGAAAAAGGTGCCAGGATCAGATTCGCGATCACCATTTTTACCGGTAACTACGTTAAAGGTTTTAACTACTGTTGTGCCTTTATAAACAGTGACCTTTTGTTGTGAACGATCTACTTGAATCCACATATCTCCGTTGGGAATATCGTACTGAGCTACGGTTGATGTGGTGGTGTATTTTGTTACATCAGATTGAGCTTTGATAGTTGCAGACTGTCCTGCATTGAGGTTGTTAACCACTTCCTGAGCAGTAACGTCAGTATCTTTTACTGCCACTCCATTTACACCTTTGGTGGTCACAGCTAAGACAGTACCCTGGCTATTTTTAATATTTTTCTCAACAACAGCATCTTGGTTCAGAGCAGTGGGAAGCTCTTGTTGAAGATATGTTTTGGCGGCGTCTTGGTTGACAACGATGGAGATGCTGCCATTATCAAGGTTGTTTGAGAAACTCATCCAGGTTGCGACTTCCTTCGCGGGCACCGTAAATGATTTTCCCTCACCGTTATTAATAACAATGGCCTGTTGCAGACGGGCGTTAGCATCTTGAGCAACCTGAGTGGCTGTCTGTTCAGTTATCGGAGCTTTGACCTCGCTATATGTGACTGCTGCTGACTCAGATGTGCCTGGGTCATCGGCAAGCTTGCTTACGGCAGCCTTGACCGTAGAAATCTCCGGCGTTTGACCATCAGCGCCAGACTTGGCTACAAAAGTATTGCTCGCCGAATCGTATTCAACGCTTGCTGCGCGAGCTTGTTGAGATTCATCTACCAGCTTGCTGGTCAGAAAATCCGTCATTTTGCTGTCATCAGTTTTAAGAGTCAGCGCTACTGAAGTGGTGTTGAAAGGGTTCACCTGTCCAACCATTTCGGAGGACTTGGCATTGAGCACATTACTCACCGTAGTGTTGACGTCAAGCGTGACACCAAGATCGCTGAGGCTAGCACTCAGAGTCTTACCATTCGCGTCGGTAATATGCACCTTGGAAGACGAGTATGCTGCGTTCACAGTTGTTCTCAGAGCACTCTCATCCTGACCTGTCACACTTTGACCGCCCACGGTCACGCCTGGGGCTGCTTTATCACTGAAATATGCGCGCGCAGCAAAGAAGCCACCTACAAGTGCTGCGATAAGCGCAATGAACACCACTGCACTGATGATTAATCCTTTATAGCGGTGTTTCTCAACCGGTGTTAATGCCTCTAGTCCAGAATTGCCATCTGACATTCCAAAACCACCGGCTGTTGGAGGCTTGGGAACATCCAAGGGGAAGAAACGGACCGTAGACTCGCCGGAATCTGATGAATCCATATATGAATCAACAGACCTACGCTGCTGCTCTCCGTGCGCTCCCTCGTTTGGGAACAGCAACGAAGTTTCGTCATCCGCATGCTTGCCGTCGGACATAAGCGACCTTTCCTCAACTGACCGTCCATACTATACGCGATTAGCATGGGTTAACGACCGAGTATGGGCAACCTCAAACCACATTCGAGCAGTGTATTCACATTAACTGTTTTAGAGTGTGTATCCTAGCCACTCTTCGATCATGTACCGTGCGATGGTTGCCTTGCTTGGAACAAGAATCGATCCGTTAGTCAGTGATGTCATATATTCATTTTTGCTCACCCACATCGCGTCCAATGTTTCATCGCCATCAACATCAATTTGAGAGCTCAACGCCTGCCCTTTGAACGCGACCATAAGTGACGAAGGAAAAGGCCAAGGTTGTGAACCCAGATATTTCAATTCGCCTACTCGTATACCCGTTTCTTCAAAGGCTTCTCGCCGTGCTGCATGCTCAAGATTTTCTCCAGCTTCAACAAAACCGGCAGAGACGGAATAGAAATTTTCAGACCAAGCGGCATTCCTCTGAATTAACAAACGATTGCTGGCATCGACTATCGAAGTGATTGCTGCGGGCTCAATCCTTGGAAATAGCAAACGCTGTCCATCTTGAGGGTTACTGCATCGCTGTGCCCACCCCGCATGAGCACAACTGGTAGCTGCACCACATCGCGGGCAAAATCGTTGTGATATATGCCACATACACAATGTGGACGCACTGGTTGCCAAGCCTGCCTCTAACGCCGAGCAATGCGGAGCAAAACCTCGCAATCCCACCCAATCAAGCTGCCGTTCTGCTCGTTGCAAAGCGTCAGCATTGATGAGGTCATCCTCTGAATTATGGTCAGGACCAAAAGCATCATCAGCACCCACGTGTGCCGCATCTGGTGGAGTTGAATCCTCATGCGCTCTGGTGATGTCGAGGGCAACATAGTCATGAGCCTGTCCGCTGGGAATAGGGTCACTACCAAGAAAGTAAGCATTGATACGTGGGTTATCTGTTACTGTTTCGCTCAGATATTCTCCGGGGAAATACGCCAGGCGCATGTGCACAGACTCATAATCAACAGGTTCTCCCTGTCCACGCGGCACTGCGAGTAAACCGTCTTTGACGAGAAACACTCTGGTAGATGATTTCTTCAGCAAGGTATCTATGAGATCAGGTTGTGATCTGCTGTCCACGCGATAATCAACTTTGGACTGGGACAGCGGCAAAAATGGGAGTGCTTGCGTCAACGCTAATGGAGAAAATGACGCAATCGGATCATGAGATTGACCGCGAGCGCTAGAAACGTTCACTGTGCCGCCCTGACTCTCTGCACCAGTCGCAACAGCGCTTGTGCCACTTCCTGCGGATACTCCACGGCACTAAAATGCCCACAATTAGGCAGCTCAACGAATTCCACCTCTGATTGCGACATCATCTGCGCCAGAGGACGCATCACAGTTGGTGGACTGGATGGATCTAAATCACCACTGAGTACCAAAGCAGGAGTATTAATCAACTCCAGCTGCTCACTTTGGTCTGGGCGGCCCGCAGCCATACGTTCGCGCCAAGCAATACCCTGAGGCGATTGAGTGCTGATCCACTGGCTGAACATATCCACAATCCGTTGAGATTTCTTCACATCGGAATCTCCCTGCTGAGCTTGAGCAAAATTCATTACAGGGTTAACGCTTTCTTCGCGAACACATCTGTCAGCAACTTCAATACGATGCTTCCTGCCATGTACGGAATCAGCATCGGCTTTGGTATCGCATAGCGCTATGCCTGCCACAGCATCAGGATGCAGGCGTTGTATCGCCAGTGCCAAATAACCCCCCATTGACAGTCCGACCCAGACTGCTTGTTGATAGCCTTGCTCGCGGAGTTTTGCAACGAAGGCGTCTGCCATACGATCAAGCGCCTCAAGATATGCGCCGTCTTGTGCTTGAGCACCAGAAATCTGGGCATCAGGCACAGGGCAATCACCGGCACCAGGCATATCAGGCGCAAAAATCGTCACCGCATCTAGACCTTCTTCAGTGGCCTTCATACTGATGAATTGTGCGCATTCTTCCCACATACGATGATCGACTGGAAATGCGTGCAACAACACTAAAGGCGTTCCAGAACCTTGGGACAATACCGTGTTAATTATCGTCATATCATGCTTCATCGATGGTGACCCTTCTCGCTGTTGTTCAAGCAAACGTTGTGCCAATACCAGTTCTCAGGAGAGTCCAGCCCAAGATAATGCACGCTGCAACAACTTGCCATGACCGTCGGGCATCTGCTTAATAAACTCTTCAAGAATTGGGCTGCTTGGACTTACCCACTCTACGTCTAGCGTTTCATCTTCGGGCTTGCAATCCCCCGCTACCGGAATTACATAGCACAGAGAAATGGCATGTTGACGGGGATCATGAAATTCAGATACCCCAGGGGTTGGGAAGAATTCGGCGACTGTGAATGGCTGCAAACTCGATGGAATCATCGGCAACGCAAGCTCACCGAGATCTTTGGCAACATTTCTTGCTATCGCTTCGCGCAAAGACTCGTGGAAGAGCACACGTCCAGTTATCAATGTTCGCTCAATCGCACCATCTTCACACATTCTGAGAAGCGAACCAATCTGAACGATTCTGCCAAGTTCATCACTGCGTACAGGCACAATCTCTACGTAGGCTATCGGTAGTTGGTGCCGAGCTCTATCGATATCGGCGGGTCCAAGCCAGCCTGGAGGATTACTCCCCGATCCGCGCACGAAATCTTCGGGCGTGATGTTATCGAATTCTCCCCGACTACGTCCGGCATCAAAATCATCGTCGTCTGGCACTTCATCATTCAGCACTCGCATACATCCATTATTGCCCAAGATATTGAATGACTAGGTTACAAACCCGTCATGAGATTCGTCACATCCGTAAAATCAGAGTCGACAGTAACTGTGAGCAATCTTGTCGAAGCGATATCTCGCTGATATGCGCCGAGAGCTGAGCTTGAATAAAAATAGGAATGAAGAGGCCATCGTGGTTGTAGTGTTCTGTGACAACACTTTTCTCGATTTACTTGGATGCTGCAAGGTTATGATTACCTCACAAACCAAGTGTAATAAGGAGCTCACATGGCCACACAGTCACTTTCTTCTCAGACGTTCAATAGCACGATTGAAGACAATGAACTAGTTTTCGTTGATTTCTGGGCTACGTGGTGTGGTCCTTGCAAGGCTTTTGGCCCAATTTTCGACAAAGCTTCAGAAAAGAACTCAGACATCGTGTTTGGAAAAGTTGATATTGACCAAAATCAAGAGCTAGCTGCTGCCGCAGATATTCAAGCCGTACCAACGCTCTTAGTCACCAAGAATGGGCAGATTATCTTTAAGCAAGCAGGCGCTCTCAGAGCCTCTGATTTGGACAATCTCATCGATCAGGCGAAGAAGGCAGATGTCCCTCCTGCACAGCATTAGGTTGTCCGTAACAAGCTGAACATTCTCATGTAATGAACACAACTGGAATTCCTCATAGTATGCGTTATTATGGAGGGGTTGTGAATTACCAGCGGCGGGTATGCGGTACCCGATAGGGAATAAGACAGTACTGCGCGAGCAATGATGCGCACCCGCTTCGCTGAGGATCTGTAGATCGACACTGAGGAGAATGATGGCGAGTCACCGCAAGAAACACGTTTCACTGTTTGCGGCTCTGACGAAGCGTCAATGGACAAGACTTGTGGCAGGATCCCTGTCACTAGTGATGCTGGTCTGCGTGGGGTTGTTCTCGCGCGACTTTTACGGCGAAACCCAGAAGGCAAGCGCTGGTCAGGTCACTGAATACTCAGCAACACAGACTCAGGGACTTACAGTCTCTCGAGACAGCGTGCGTAAAGCGCTAGACCAAGGTCAGGGAGACGGCGCATCCAGCACCTCATATGTCAAAGTTCAAGTCAACGGAAAATCCAAAATTGTGCTTGGTGATAATTTCACCACCGTGAAATCCGTGCTTGAGGCCGGTGATATCACCCTGAACCCAGATGACACAGTTACACCATCATTAGATTCGACAGTCACTGAATCCACAGTCATCACCATTTCAAGTTCTGACTCTAAAATTCAAACCTCTGAGTCAGACATTGCATTTAACACGATAGAAGAGAAAACCAGCAGCCTCCCCACCGGCACTACTAAGGTAAAAACCGAAGGAAAAGCCGGCGTTATGGTAACCACGAGCCTGGTCACAGTTGTGGGCGGTAAAAATACTTCAAGCAACGTGTTTGCCTCCTATGTAAAAACGGCACCCACTAACAAAATTGTGCTTATTGGCACCGGAGTAGCTGCATCGTCAAGCTCCTCATCATCGTCATCATCGTCGTCATCCTCAACCACTGTGTCAGCAACGTCAACTGCTCCAGTTGGAGAGTCTCAAAGCATCGCACATCAAATGGTTCTTTCCCGCGGTTGGAGCGAGAACGACTTCACCTGCCTCGTACAGCTTTGGAACAGAGAGTCTGGTTGGCGAACGAATGCTGCGAATCCTTCGGGCGCATATGGCATCCCTCAATCCTTGCCAGGTAGCAAAATGGCTTCTGCAGGCGCGGACTGGGCAACCAATCCTGCTACACAAATCACTTGGGGACTCGGATACATCGCCGGCCGATACAGCACCCCATGTGGTGCATGGGCGCATTCTCAAAGCACCGGTTGGTATTAAATCGCTGTCAGTTGCTCACGCGTATAGTACGCCTCCGCTTGATGCAAACGGAGGCGTACTTCGTTATGGTGTGAGTGTATAAAGGTATGATCCATCCACTGGCAATGGATTTGTTGCTTTGAACGGGTCATCTACAAGTGTGCGCACACTGTAGCAATTGCATGTATAACTATGCTCACTAGCAATAACTGCGCCTTAAGCCGCAAAGCATTTCCTAGTCTGATGCAAGTGGCGCAGGGTCACACTCCTTCTTGCCAGCTTACGCTTTCATCCGCGTTCCATTCTGCATGCTGAGTCACAAATCAGTAGCCGTCAGCAAGCGATCAACTGCGGCTCCGGTATTCACACTCCCCACGGATCCGTTAGCACTTTAGAGATAAAAAAATCTCGTCACCGCAGCAGACCTGCAGTGACGAGACAGATTAACGTTTAGCCGAGTAAGGAATTACATAACGGCTTGCAGCACGAAGTCCAAAACGAACAGTACCGAAACACCCCAAATAATCGGGTGAACCTCCTTGGCCTTACGCTTGAAGGTCATGGTCAGGCAGTAGGTGATGAAGCCAGCTGCGATGCCGTAGGAGATGGAGTACGAGAAGGCCATAAACACTGCTGCAAAGAATGCAGGAATTGCAGATGTGATGTCGTCCCAAGATATTTCCTTGAAAGAACTCAACATCATGCAGCCCACAAGAACTAGCACTGGCGCAGTAGCGGCTGATGGGATAGCAGAAACTACAGGTGCTAGTACAGCACTGATAGCGAAGCAGATGGAGACCACAACAGAGGTCAGACCAGTGCGCCCACCCGCAGCGATACCGGCAGCTGACTCAACATAGGTCGTAGTGTTCGAGGTACCCAGCAAAGAACCAATTGAGGTGGCTGTTGCATCTGCAAACAGTGCCTTATCCATCTTTGAGCTAAAGCCCTTACCGGATTCAAGTTCCTTTTCATCTTCTGCTGAGAAGATTCCTGAACGTCGGCCAGTACCAACGAAGGTACCAATAGTGTCGAAAGTATCAGAGAGGGAGAAAGCAAAAATGGTCACCAGTACCAACGGTAGTTTGGCAGGGTCAGAGAACAACGCTGGGAAACCATCGCTGCTGAAAATAGCAAGGACAGTCTGAGGAAGCTGGCTGAATGACTCACCAAGTCCGGTGGTTTGTGCAAGCGAAGTCACACCCAACGGAATACCAATTATGGTGGTTACTGCGATTGAAATCACGAAGGCACCCTTGTTCAGGAAGGCCAATTTGCCCTTGAACTTGAATACCAAGAAGAAGATGGAGATCAGCAATCCGATAAGGAACAGAACGACCGCCGGCTTATTGAAGGTTGTCAAACCAGGATTTGCGCCTGCTGGTGCAGTCTTGTCAGCACTGAACTGAATGATACCAACATTGAGTAGACCTACATAGGCGATAAAAATACCAATACCGCCGCCAATTGCGTGCTGCAACATGGGTGGAATCGAGCGGATAATCATTTTTCGCAACTTCGTTGCAGTAATGATGATGTTAATGATGCCACAGATAAACACCATGCTCAGTGTTTCTTGCCATGTGAAGCCGAGACCCTTTACCACGGTAAAAGTAAAGAAGGCGTTGAGACCCATGCCTGGTGCCAAAGCATATGGCACGTTGGCGAACAAGCCCATAATGAGGGTACCGATAATTGCAGCAATAATAGTTGCAAGGAATACCGCACCCCAAGGCATTCCAGTGCTAGAAAGCACGCCAGGGTTCACCACGATGATGTAAGCCATCGCAAAGAACGTCGTAATACCAGCCACAACTTCAGTAGAGACAGTTGTGCCGTTCTCCTTTAATTTGAAGAACTTCTCCATACTCTTCTTTCCCCTTACAGAATTTGTCACAGATTAGATATGGATTGAACAAGGGAGAGCATAGCACCTGTATAGGTCCTGTGTATGTTTCGTGTTCTACATGGAACGTGAACTATCTCATAAAGCAAGCTCTAGAGAGGCATTATCCGATTGTGTAGGGATTTTCCGGGATACTCCAAGTACAAAAACTGCAATATGGCGAAATAGCGTCAGAATATATGACTCGATATATGAGAATCCCTACACAAACGGCATTACAACTGAAAACAACAAGAGGCGGGGTACACACTGATTGTGTAACCCCGCCTCCTTATGAAATGATCAATAGATCATCCGAAACGACCAGAAATGTAACGTTCAGTATCTTCCTGCTCCGGATTCGAGAATATAGTATTGGTGTCGTTCATCTCAACCAGATGGCCAGGCTCGCCGACTGCACGCAGATTGAAGAATGCGGTGTAATCAGATACACGCGCCGCTTGCTGCATGTTGTGCGTCACGATGACGATGGTGTATTCCTTCTTCAACTCATTAATCAAATCCTCAACCGCAAGAGTTGAAATTGGATCAAGAGCTGAGCAGGGCTCATCCATGAGTAACACCTGTGGATGCACGGCAACCGCACGAGCAATACATAGCCTTTGCTGCTGACCGCCAGAAAGGCCGATTCCTGGTTTATCAAGCCTGTCTTTGACTTCAGCCCAGAGGTTTGCACCACGCAAAGCCCATTCAACCAAATCATCTGCATCAGATTGCTTGATCTTCTTATTATTGAGTCGCACACCTGCGAGCACATTGTCGCGAATAGACATCGTAGGGAATGGATTTGCCCTCTGGAACACCATGCCTACGTCTCTGCGAACAGAAACTGGATCCACATCAGAGGCATATAGGTTCTGCCCTTCTAGCAGTACCTCTCCTTTGACGTAAGCACCAGGAATGATTTCGTGCATACGATCCAATGTCCTGAGCACGGTGGATTTTCCACAGCCGGACGGACCGATGAACGCAGTCACCTTGTTTGGTTCAACCGCCATGTTGACGTCTTCTACAGCGAGAAAATCACCGTAGTACACGTTCAGATGGTTGACATCAATGCGTTGTCCCATTTGTTTATTTCCTTTCCAAGCCTTGCGCCTTGGTTCATCAGTCTTGTGTTTTGACCGCGAAAACCTTCGCTACCAAACGTCCAATAAGGTTCAATATCAGCACTATCAGAATGAGTACAAGAGCAGCAGCCCACGCACGCTCCATTCTTATACCAGGAAGACATGGAGGATTGGCTTTGAGAGCAGCCGCAGAACACGTTGCTAGCCCTTGCGAATATTCGTTGTATACATAGACAGGAAGCGTGGTCATACGTCCACTGAACAGATTGAGATTCGTTGAAGGTATAAAACCCGATGCAATCAATAGCGGTGCGGTTTCACCAATTACTCGCGCGATTGACAGAATCACACCAGAGACGATACCTGGCAAAGCCGTTCGAAGCACAATTTTTGTAATTGTTCGTTGCTTGGTAACCCCAAGAGCATACGCTGCCTCGCGCAAATCTCCGGGCACGATCTTCAACATTTCTTCCGAGGTCTTCACCACGGTCGGGATCATCAGCAATGACAACGCTACAGAGCCTACGAAACCATTAACCGTTCCTGGGCCACCTATCAGCGCAAATAAAGAGAAAGCAAAAAGGCCAGCAACAATCGACGGGATGCCACTCATCACATCAACTAGCAGTGCTATAGATTTGGCGAGTTTACCATTATTGGAATATTCAACTAGGTACACAGCGCACATCAACCCAATAGGAATCGAAATGACCATCGCACCCAAAGTAATGAGTAAGGTACCCATGATGGCATGCAATATACCGCCATACCCACCGCTCGGTGTGGGGTTACCACCAACAACTCCTGACATATTGAAACTCAGAAAGTTGAGGTTCAACCTAGCAACACCGGATGAAATAGTCGTCCACAAGAGGGAAATAAGAGGAATAAGTGCGACAAAGAACGCGAGGATGATGAGCACCCTCATGCCGACATCCTTACGCTTGCGTGAAGCTATATACGAACGGGTCGGTTTGAACTTGTCAAAATCAATCGAAGGTGCGGTGTCGTTCACAGACACAGATCCGGTAGCAGGCGCAGTATTGTTTGGAGACATAATATCTGACATCAGACTGACGCTTTCTCGGTGATTCTACGGGCGATGTAATTCACCAAAAAAGTAATGACGAACAACACCAAACCGGTGGCAATTAATGTGGATACACCCAAATCGTTGGCCTCTGGGAATTGTGCAGCAATATTAGCTGCAATAGTTTGATTCTTCGAAGCTTGCAAAATATTGAAGGAGTAGCTCAACCCTGGCGAAAGAATCATCAATACTGCCATGGTCTCGCCCAAAGCTCTTCCCAGTCCAAGCATTGAAGCCGAAACAATTCCAGACCTTCCAAAAGGCAGCACAGCAAGCTTAATCATTTCCCACTTTGTTGCTCCCATTGCCAAAGCCGCTTCTTGTTGTAGTCGCGGAGTTTGTACGAAGATGTCCCTAGCAACAGACGTGATAATCGGCAGAATCATTACAGCCAATACCACAGCCACTGTGGCAACCGTACGAGAGGGATTAGCAACAGGCCCTTTGAATAGAGGAATCCAGCCTAGGTATTTTGCAACCCAAGTCCAAAACCCTGTGATATGCGGTACTAATACAAGACCGCCCCACAGTCCGTAAACCACTGATGGAATTGCTGCTAACAGATCAACGACATAACTCAATGCTGTTGACAATTTCTTTGGAGCGTAATGCGAGATGAAGAGAGCAATCCCGACCGCCACGGGGAAGGCTAACAACAATGCCAAAGCCGAGACCAAAACTGTACCGAACACCAATGGACCGACATATTGCAAGAAATTCGTTGCTTGCCCACCGGTAAAAGAAGCAATGGTTTCTTCATTCTGATGCTGATTGCCGGTTATCATCGGCAATGCTCGCATGAGTAGGAACAAAGTAACGGATGCCAAGGCAACAAGAATCAGTATTCCTGCACCATAAGCGATACCTTTAAATACCTTGTCCGATGTCTTGCCTGAACTGCTGTGTTCGGCAACTGCTGTTTGCGAACTCACACGTTCTCCTTCACTTGGGTAATGCCGAGCGCAACCGTCTCACGTCATCTACCTTAATATGCAAATGGAATAAATCCTTCGAAAGCGTCTTTATTCGGCAAATACCCGCGCCTAGACGAATGTTGTTGTCGTCTGCGACGCGGGTGTTGTCTGACATCCTAATTGCTTTCTCGGATGATTTTATGCTCTCACTTGGTGGATATGGCGTCGATGGACTTCATAACCTCGGTGCGCAAGGAGTCGGACATTGGAGCGCTTCCGGCTGTCTCAGCGGCGGTCTTTTGACCTTCTTCGCTGACCACGTAGCTCAGCCACTGCTTGGCAAACTCAGCATTCTTGGTGTCCTTATATGCAGGGCAAGCAATGTCGTAAGAAACTAGCACGACTGGGTAGGCGCCGGCCTCGGTAGTGTTGTGGTCAAGCTTAATCACTACACGGTTCTTCTCGGTTGCGGTGTCATCCTTTGGTGATGCATCCACAACTTTGGCTGCTGCATCAGCGGAGTAAGCGACATACTTTTCGCCAACCTTGACCGCGACGCTGCCGAGGGTACCAACCTGTGAAGCATCGGCGTATCCGATAGTACCCTCAGCCTGGCTGACAGTGGAGATTACGCCTGAAGTGCCCTTAGCACCCTGACCAACTTGGTTTGGCCAAGTTTCTTCCACATCGTAGCCCCATGCGCTTCCGGCAGTGTCCTTGACATAGCTCAGGAAGTTCTTGGTGGTACCGGATTTATCAGAGCGGTGAACCACAGTGATTGCGAGGTCAGGGAGATCCAGCTTGGGGTTTTGTGTCTTAATGGCATCATCATTCCAATTGGTGATCTTGCCATCGAAAATCTTAGCGATGGTCTCGCCATCAAGGTTGACGTGCTTGCTCTCACCGTTCAGACCAGCAGTCTTCAGGTTGTAAACGATAGCAATGGGAGAGATGTACACAGGAACGTCAAAAGCGGTTCCTGATGCGCACACGGACTTGGACTGGGAGACCTGATCTGCAGTCAATGCAGCATCAGAACCTGCCCAGACAGTTGAACCGGTCAGGAAGGTGCTTACGCCTGCTCCTGAACCTGATGGATCGTATGAAATTTTTGCATCTGGCTGCTTGGCTTCGAATCCAGCCTGCCATGCTTCAACAGCACTTTGCTGTGATGAAGCGCCTGCTCCGGCGAATTCGCCTGAGATTGTGGCAGCGGCACTACTTGAGCTGGTGTCTTCTGCGGTGGAGCTGGTATTGTCGCCGCAAGCTGCGAGCGAGGCCATCATCACCAAGCCTGAAACTGCAGCAACGGAACGGATCAACACATTCTTGCGCATAAGTTCTTTCCTCTATCATCCATAGGCGGCAATCCGCCTGTGTGTCTTTCTCTTTGGTGTTTGTGCTATCCCTAGACAGCACATGTCATCAACACGGCACACTGTTATTCATGACAGCTTCTACTCTATGGTCAACTCTTAGCAAGAGCAGCCCATTATGGTGAACGGAAGATGAACAGGGATTGATTTCTTCGCTTGCTTTGTTACACACCTTTGTGACAGACACAGCAAACTGGGGGCAGTCATCGCCGCTTGCCCCACATCACCATGTGCACACCGTGCAAAGTTCCAGTTGATCGGTCTCGAGCTATCAGTGATCAACGAAGAACTAGATTTCGTTCGGATCGTCAATCTTATAGCCCAAGCCACGCACGGTGGTCAAGTATCGTGGATGTGCTGTATCTTCTTCGATTTTTGAGCGAACTCGTTTGACATGCACATCAAGAGTTTTGGTATCCCCCACATAATCTGAACCCCAAATGCGATCGATAAGTTGGTGTCTGGTAAGTACTCTTCCCTTATTTTGCATCAGATATTCCAGCAGCTCGAATTCTTTGAGCGGGAAAAATACGCTTTCCCCATTGACCATCACAGAATGCTCTCCAACCAACATCGAGATGTTGCCACAAATCAGAGGCGTGTCGTCACCCGTATTACCTGAGTCATCCGATTCAGCGGTCTTATTCCTGCGTAATACAGCTCGAATACGTGCCAGTAGCTCTCTGAAAGAGTAAGGCTTGGTGACATAATCATCTGCGCCAAGCTCAAGGCCAACAACTTTATCTATTTCTGTACTTTTAGCTGTCAACATGATGATGGGCACACGTGACTGTTCTCGAATTCTTCTACAAAGCGCTGTCCCATCAATTCCAGGAAGCATCAAATCGAGTAATACTAAGTCGATACCGCCACGGGTGAAAATATCGAGTCCCTCTTCACCAGTAGCTGCTGCAGAAACGTCATATCCTTCTCGATTGAGCTGATACACCAAAGGTTCCCTATATGATTCCTCGTCTTCGACAATAAGAATGCGAGTCATGTAGATTCATTCCTTCTATTTGGGTGTGTTGTGTGAGTCGTCAGTTTTGGGTACCCAACAAACGGGTGACATTCGCCCACTCAACTCATTATCATAACCAACGTCCAGCTGCAGAGCATCTCCATATTCATGCTTAGCATCGTTGTATACCCCAATACAGACCTCTGCCACAAAGCATATCAACATTCAACACGCCGCTAAGTCCATGTTTGGTGTGCATACCAGCAAAGCCTTGTAATGACATGCTCAGTCAAGCGTCTGATCAAGCATGCAGCCTCTCACCTATCTCGTCATTTCGACAGGGGCAGTGTGATGGTAAAAGTAGATCCTTCTCCTTCACGAGACCATACAGATATTGTTCCTCCGCAATCCTCAACACAGTGTTTGACAATGCTTAGTCCAAGACCTGTGCCACCGGTAGCACGAGATCGGGCCGGATCAACACGATAGAAGCGCTCAAAAATTCGGCCTAATGCCGCTTGTGGAATACCAATACCTTGATCGACCACACGAAGAATAACTGACTCGTCGATCACAGCAACACCGATTACCACTCGTGTATGCTCAGCAGAATATCGCACAGCATTTTCAATCAGGTTCTTCACCGCAGTTTTTAAAGCGTCACGATTTACTGAGACCAATACCTGCTCTGCTCTCAAACCAGAAGGCCAAGGGTTACCCAAATCTATCTGTCTGCCATCGATTGCCAAATACAATTCAATATGTTTAGCCTCAGCCTGAACTTGATTTTCGCTCGCTGCTTCACGCACCATATCGGGCACATTAACTTGTTCAATATCGTCAGGGCGACGCTCTTCATCCTGAGCTTTCTGCAAATCGATAAGTCTGCCAACCAACTCAGTCAAACGTTCGGACTCTTTGGAGATACGCGAACTAAAATACTTCACTGCTTCAGGATCATCTGCGGCATCGTTAACCGTCTCTGCAAGCAAAGAAATTGCCCCCGCAGGGGTTTTTAATTCGTGAGACACATTGGTAACGAAATCACGACGCATCTGTTCAAAACTGCGCTGCTCGCTAACATCGCGAATAAGCACCGCGTACAATCCCTCAGCGATCTTTCCTGCTCTGATACGAAGAAATAGCTTGTCACTAGGCATGGCCGTTCCGGCTTTGAGACCTTTACCAGAGGCATTCTCGTAACTGTTCTTGCTGCCAGTTTCATTCATGGCAGTTTTCGAGACAGGAATCTCCAACTCGCGTTCTCTCAACACTCCATCCGAAACAGACCGCGAAAGTATGTCGACGATTTCTGGAGAATCCACATCATCTCCAGATACCAGACCTAATGCTCTTGCTCCTGGACTGCAGTAACGTATCTGAGCCTGAGCATTAACAATCAACACAGCATCCGGCATAACATCGATAAGACCTTGTTCTACTTCAATTACTGACACCGAATCATCAAAAATGGAATGCTGCGGAAGTCTTGCAGCCTCAAACAAGCGATGCTCCTTGCGATAGCCCATGAGGTAACAAGCTCTGCCTAAGATAATGCAAATTGCAAGCGCAATCACAGCGGCCAATGCTATCTGCGGCCACATCAAATCAACCTTCATGACGTCTCTTCCTGTATCAATCGACAGTTAACGCTGAAGCCCATAGATCAACTAATCACTCGATCCACCGTCACCGCTGTGCTCTGCACAATTCGACAATACTGCCATTAAGCAACAACTGTGATAATCCACCATTCGCCGACTATCCTAGCCTGAGCGTACACAGTCACAGAGTATGCCAACATTCGTATATACCTATGCGTATCTGGCAAAGTTCCGTGCACCTATTCGTATGTGATAATCATCGGCTGAGAAGTATTCCCCTCGGAACACAAATTCAGTATTATCTCTTAGCAAAGAGATGGGGCGTAGAATAAATCGGTTGCCTGGCAGAAACTTGCCAGACGATTACGAGATTATGAAGATGGGTGGGCATCGCTGTGGTGGCAAGGTCAACGGCGTTAAGTCGCGATGAAGCAATGGTCAACGGCAAACTTTCTCATGCTGCTCTTACTTCAATTGCCATTTTGACAATCATAACTTTCGTAGGAAATTTCACACAACTCCAGCTCACCAGTGCATTACCTACCATTATCTCTGATTTCCATATTTCAGTGACAACAGGGCAGTGGCTGACTTCAGTGTTCCAGCTGGTAATGGGTGTTATGGTGCCCCTCACAGCTTTTTTCACTAAACGATTCTCAACCAGACAAATTGTGATTACCTCAATGGCTGTGTTCACATTGGGCTCGATAATCAGCTGGTTATCGCAGTCATTCATACTGGTTTTATTTGGACGAACACTTGAAGCTATCGGTACAGGAGTCATGTGGCCCGTACTGCAGATAACGGTATTTTCGATCTATCCTTTGGCGAAGCGCGGAGTAGCTATGGGCACAGTCGGCATTGCTATGAGTGTGGCCCCTGCTATCGGCCCAACTTTGGGTGGCTGGCAAACAGATTTCTCTGGCTGGCGATCGATTTTCCTGCTTCTTGCTGTCCTCGGCATTGCCTGTTTGGTGGGTTCAGTGCTTGGCTTACGCAACTTCAGCGAACCAGATAAACATATCAACACGGATTTCTTTTCTGTAGGACTCTCGATCTTCGGCTTCGGTGGTCTGATGTTTGGATTCACTAATATCGAGAGCTACGCAATCACCAGCGTGATGACATGGTTGCCAATGCTTATCGGTCTAGTTGGAATTGTCTGGTTTGTTATCCGTCAGCTGCACAAAACAAATCCCCTATTGAACCTCGGCGTATTGAAAAATAAACGCTTTACTATTGGCACAATATGCGCTGCTCTCTCATTCTTTGCCTTCAGCTCGATTATGGTGATTATGCCGCTATATATCCAAACAGATCGCGGCTTTTCAGCAACTATGAGCGGGCTGATTATGCTACCTGGAGCTTTTGGTATGGCCATTGCTCAATTTTTCGGTGGCAGAGCGCTGGATCGTTTCGGTGCTCGTCCAGTGGCTATAACGGGTAGTTGGTTATTGCTTCTTGGCACAGTGGGTATGAGCTTAGTGAGCCTAGACACGTGGATTTGGTGGATTTCAATATGTCAATTCCTACGCCAAGTGGGAATGGGCTTTGTACTGATGCCAATAACAACGTGGTCGCTCAACTGCCTTGAAAACACTGAACTTTCTGCAGGATCTGCTGTGACTAACACTGTCCGTCAGATTGCTGGCGCCGTGGGTGCTCCTGTGCTCGTCATCCTCTTAGAGGTATTTACCACTATGAGGCGCAACACTTTGGCAGATGCTGATAATGCTCAGGTTTTAGCGAGTATTTTCGGCGTGCAGTGGGCTCTGCGCGTTTCTTCTGTCATCTGCCTTGCAATGGCTCTACTCATTTACTTCGGCGTTAAGGGTGACGGAGCTGGTAGCGGCAGAGATATGACACGCCGCGCTCTACACCGAATGCATATTGTGCATGGTCCCTCTATACACATGCACTAAAGCGCAGCATCATACATCTCGATTCAAACGACGTTATCTAGCATGGTCAAGCGAGTTGCTTATTGTTTAGGCACTGCTTGACCAGGACAAGAATGCAATACGGCAATCATTGCTTTCTTCTCAACCGTCGTCACACTCAAAGAATACTTGGCCTTGACACCGATTTGTCTAGCTACATAATTACAGCGATAACTCCGTTGTTCTGGTAGCCAGTAGGCAGCAGATGAACTCCCCTTTTCTGAATTTGCATCGCCATCCACAGCCAGTAAATTATATGGATCATTGCCAAAAGCATAGCGCTGAGTACGTTGCCAAGTACTGGCACCTGCACGCCAGGCGTTCTCTAAGGCCACTACATGATCAATCTGCACATCACGACTGGTTTGCACACCGCGAAGAAAATAGATAGTTTTCCCCGTATATGGATCGTTCAACACCCCTGAACGAACTTGACATGGTTTACTCGAGGAGTATCTGATTTCTTTGAGATCTCTGGCAAGAATGTCTTCGCGAATGTCACAGCCATTACCATCAGTATCTGTACTGCGATATCCAAAAAGCTCGCGATCATAGCCAGTCGTGCGATAATCATCATTCTTCACGGATAGCGTTTCTAAAGTTTGAGCAGCATCGCCAGTGGCTGTATATCCACCCGTGACTGAGTCAACATTGTCATTAAATGTTGGTAGTAATACGCCAATAGTGACACCCACTACGATAGCGATAACCACCAAGATAAGAATGCGTTCCATCGGTGAACTCGCCCTGAAAGAGACAGGCGAATATCTTCTGTTGCTGCGACGCTTCATATATAGCTGACCCTAAGCGTAAGAGAAGGTCATAGGATCATGCCCAGAGCGATTAGGACCATCCAATGCAGTGATCTCAGCATGCTCTTCCGTACTAAGGCAGAATCTAAAAAGATCTAGATTCTCGCGCTGACGATCAGGGTGAACTGATTTAGGGATGATGATGGTGCCATTCTCTATATGCCACCGTAGTATCACTTGAGCTGGGCTGACTCCATGTCGCTGCGCGATGCGATCAATGGTGCCATCGCCGGCCTGTAGATCGGCACCTCTGGCCATAGGGGAATATGCTTCTACTGCGATGTGATGCGCTAGACAGTACGAAGTAACATCACGCTGCTGCCAGGTAGGGTGTAATTCGATTTGGTTGACACTCGGATATTCACCGGTTTCTCTATATAGTCGTTCCAAATGATCCGGGAGGAAGTTGCATACTCCCAGACTCCTCACGCGGCCTTCGCTGCGCAAACGCATGAATGCTTTCCAGACTTCATCGGATCGCCAGTCAAAAGGCGTGGGCCAGTGGATCATATACATATCCACGTAATCGGTGCGCAATAGAGACAGCTGTCTGTCGAATGCGCGAAGAGCCTTATCGAAGCTTTGCTCGGAATCTCGGAGTTTAGTCGATATCCATAACGATTTACGTTGCTCTCCTTCATTGAATCCACTCGTTTGGAGAGCTTCGCCCACGCCACCTTCGTTGTCGTATCCCGCCGCAGTATCGATATGACGATACCCGATATCCAACGCTGATTTAACCACAGGTCCCGTTCTATCATCGGGCACGCGAAGCACACCTAAACCAATCTGTGGGATGCGCATCCCATCCGCCAAGATGGTATTAGCCACCGAATTCATACTCACCTCTCTCACCAGTTACTTCATCTAACACTGTACCCATTCACAAGTACCACAGTGCGATGCAGAAGAGTGCGATTCCGGATTGCTGATTGGCTCGGTGGCTATCTCATAATGATTACTCAGTAGCTATTACCCAATAGTGACTATTAAGATATGCTGTGGTCTGAGGTACACCAATTGGCGGAATATCAATTCTCGTCGACTCTTGTACTGGCTGATACAGGATGGCATCCGACTCTTATCGTAGATACTCAGTGTTGGTTGTTCATACGGTGATATATCTCGGAGAGTTGCAAATCCTTTTCAAAACCGGCCGCAGTGGTGTTCTCATCAATCGTTGCCAACTCAACATTTGCTATGCGTGCGAAATCCTCCCATGCCTCACGACCCACCGAGGTGGTCATGCAGGTATGGTGTGCAGCACCAGCCAGCAGCCAAGATTGGGCCGAAACTTTAAGATTCGGACGCGGCTCCCACAGTGCGCGGGCTGTAGGGAGATTAGGCAAATCGTGATCAGGCTCGACCACATCGACCACATTCATCACCAGACGGAAACGCTCACGGAAATCGCTCATCGCCACCACAACCGCATCTCTCTTTGGCGTGGCAGTGAAGACTAGACGTACAGGGTCCTCCTTACCTCCGATACCGAGTGGGTGAACTTCAAGCCGTGGCTTCGGGGCATCACCGTAGACCAGTGATGGGGATACCTCAAGCATGTGGGCGCCGAGAATCTTCTCCTTGCCAGGAACCAGGTTGTAGGAGTAGTCCTCCATAAGAGAGGCCCCACCAGGCAAGCCATAGCCCATCACTGCCCCAATACGCACCAAAACAGAGGTCTTCCAATCGCCTTCGGCAGAGAAACCGTAGCCATCGGCCATCAGGCGTTGCGCACCCACTCCGGGGAGCTGGCGCAGAGCGCCGAGATCCTCGAAGGAATCAACGCAGGCTTTTGCACCAACTTCATCCAGGAAGTTACGCATCCCCGCATCTTCGCGAGCCGCTACACGCAATGATTCCTTGCGTTCACCGAGCAGCTCTGGGGCTATATCATAGAGTTCCTTGTACTGTTCGATGACCTCGTCAACCTGTGCTTCACTGACCGCATCCACGGCAGCGACCAGCTCATTCACCGGCCATGTGTTGACGGATACGCCGAATACCCGTTCAGCCTCGGTCTTGTCTCCTTCGGTGACTGCGACGTTACGCATGTTATCGCCCCAGCGAACGACCTTGAGATTATTGGCCGCATCCCATCCAGCTGCTGCGCGCGCCCACACTCCGATGCGCTCGGCAACATCGGGATCACTGTAATGCCCGACGACAATCTTGCGCGCGATACCCAATCTGCTCACGATGTATCCGAACTCACGATCACCGTGTGCCGCCTGATTCAAATTCATGAAGTCCATATCCATGGTGTCCCAAGGGATTTCAAGATGGTGTTGAGTATTAAGCTGAAGCAGCGGCTTCTTCAACTGCTCAAGTCCACGAATCCACATCTTCGCTGGGCTGAAGGTATGCATCCACGCTACAACGCCAATCACCTTGGAATCTGCATTAGCCTTGATCATGAAGTTCTTGATTGATTCCGAGTCCTTCAATGTCGGTTTCAATACCAGTCGCACCGGGATGCTGCCAGAGGCATTCAAAGCATCCGCGATATCAGCGGATTGTTGCGCCACCTGCCGCAACGTCTCCTCGCCGTAGAGATCCTGCGAACCGACAGCGAACCAGAGTTCCTTGCCTTCAAAGGGGTTTTCCATAGTCATTGTGCTCACCACACTCCTCGTTGTGTTGTGTCCTGTGATATTCCTGTATTACCTAATTTGCCTAGCTCAGGCTGGTATCTGATCCTCGGTGATCTGATCCCAGCACAAACGTTCTGCAAGCTTGTCCGACTATTTTCAATGCTGCCCATAGACGTTCTGGTAGCGGTCATTGAGACTGTCAATATCCTTCTGGTCGATTTCGATTACATCACCCAGCTGCTGCGCCGCCCAGACAGTGTGCGCCACTTCTTCCGTCATCGCGGCGGTCTTCACCGCCGACTCTGCATCCTTGCCGATGGTGAAGGGCCCATGATTCTGCATCAACACCGCAGGCGACTTCGGATACTGTTTTAAGGTCTCCACTACGCCCTCACCTATGGCCTCGGAACCAATCAGCCGAAATGGTCCTACGGGGACCGGTCCGCCGAATTCGTCACCCATCATCGTCAGTGCGCATGGAATGTTCTTGCCGGTGGCCGCCCATGCCGTCGCATAGGTGGAATGGGTGTGAACCACGCCATAGACTTCAGGCATATGACGGTATATGTATGCGTGCGATGCAGTGTCCGATGAAGGTGCCTCGGAACCATCAATGAGATTGCCATCGAGATCGGTGACCACCATTGAGGCTGGGGTGAGATATTCATACCGCACTCCGGAAGGTTTGATCACCATCAGGTCAGCCGAACGCAGACGTTGAGAAACATTGCCGGCGGTCCATACCACCAGATTCCATTTCAATAGCTGCTCGTGCAAAGTCGCCACCACTTCGCGCACCTGCTTGACCTCGGCGCGCACATCACTTGAATAATCGTCTAACGAAACCATAATCAATGGCCTTTCTCTATATGAATCAACAATTCTCTGTGTCCTGAAAACACCTGTGTCCTCGAAAACTGCTGTGTTGTAATAGCTGCTGTGTTCTGAGTAAGAACGTCAGCAAGCGACTCTGCGCCACTGCCTCAACATCTCAGACCTCACTCAGTCTTCTTCCAAAGGAATCGCCACTATGGCCGCCTGTTCCATCGACAGCCCTGCGATGAAGCGTGTAAAGAATCTTTCGAAACCCGCAACATCCGAAGGATCAGGCTGCTCGGTTGTCGACTGCGCATCCCCAAAAACGCGCTGATCAAGGTGATCAGCAAGCGGCGTTTTAGAATGCCACAGATAATCCGCCAAAACGGCCATGCCCCATGCCCCGCCCTCGGCGGCTGTGGACATCACCTTGATCGGAGCATTGAAAGCTGCGGCAAGGATTTTCTGCGCCACCTGAGGTGTGGTGAAGATGCCGCCATGCCCGACAAGGGAGTCAACTCGCACGCCCTCGTCCTTGGTCATCACATCCATGCCAATCTTCACTGGTGAGAATGCTGAGAAAAGCTGGGCCCGCATAAAATTAGCCAGGGTCATCCTGCTTTCTGGCCCACGGGCGAACACCGGTCTGCCTTCTGAGAGCCCTGCCAGAAATTCACCTGAGTAGAAGCAGTAGTTGAGCAGACCACCGGCATCTGCATCGCCTTCGAGTGCAGTCTTGAACAAGGTCGCATACAGAGTTCCCGTGTCGAGATTAATGCCTGTGGCCTGGGCGAACTCCTTGAATATGTGCACCCATGCGTTCAGGTCGGAAGTGAAATTATTCGCATGGCTCATACCCGCCAAATCGCCAGCTGGGGTGGTGACTAGATCTATCTCAGGGTGCAAGGCCGAGAGTTTGTGCTCCAGTACGACCATGGCAAAAATCGAAGTTCCCGCCGATACGTTTCCGGTCCGCACACGAACCGAATTCGTGGCCACCATACCGGTGCCCGCGTCACCTTCAGGGGGTGCGAGAGGAGCGCCTGCTGCTAAAACACCGGATGGGTCAATTAAGGCAGAACCCTCATCGCTCAGTTCACCCGCCTGCTGCCCGGCTACCAACGGCCTTGGCAAGATATCTTCAATCTCCCACGGTTGCTTGGCCACTTCGGGCAGTTCAGCAAACTGACGGAGCATATCGTATTCGAAGGTCTTGCTTACCGGATCTATCGGGAACATACCCGAGGCATCGCCTATCCCAAGTACCTTGCGCCCTGTTAATTTCCAATGCACATATCCTGCCAATGTGGTGATGTAAGCAATCCGAGGCACGTGCTCCTCATGGTCGATAATCGCCTGATAGAGGTGCGCAATGGACCAACGCTCGGGAATATTGTATTGGAACAGCTGAGACAGTTCTTCGTGTGCTTGGCGGGTGTTGGTGTTGCGCCAGGTGCGGAATGGCACCAACAAATGGTCGTCCTTATCGAATGCCAAGTACCCGTGCATCATTGCTGAAAAACCAAGGGCACCGATTCTGGTCAGTTTCTCTCCATAGGCTGTCTCAACGTCATTTGCAAGTGCAGCGTATGCACGTTGCATACCCTGCCATACCTCCTCCAAAGAGTAGGTCCACAAACCATCTTCCAGGCGATTCTCCCAGCCATAATCACCTGCTGCAATTGTGGTGTAACTGTCGTCGATCAACACTGCTTTTATTCGCGTCGACCCGAATTCGATGCCCAAAGAGGTTTTTCCTGCCCTGATCTTCTCTGCGATCGCAGCAATATGCTCGGAAGTGTCATGGATACCCGTCATTCTTCAAGCTCCTTTGCAGATTATCAGCTTCCCCAGCAACACTGCTGGCGAGCCGTGCATTGCGCTCCATCACAAAATGTGAGCGCTCACATATCTATGATGATAATGCTATCGCCAAAGTACGGCAAGCGCCGTCGTGTTGTTATCGCCTTGGTGCAGGCGCAAGCGAATTGCGCTGAACAACCGTCGCCGGAATCAGACCAATACCATGCCGCATGCGTGGCGTGGCCGGTCCGGAAATCTCCCCTAGCAACGCCAGCACCTCCTGCGTCGCAGTTCTTCCTAGCTGTTCGAAGTGGGGTTGGACGGTGGTCAAGGGCGGATACAGACTATCTGCAGCTGGAATATCGTCGAATCCGACCAAACTCATATCTGTGGGGATGCGGATACCATGCTCATGCAAAGCGCGTGTGACTCCAATCGCCTGATTGTCGTTTGCTGTCACGATGACTGTCGGCAGACTCGCGCCACGCTCACCACTGTCTTCTAGGAGATGATTGATTCGTGCATACGCCTCTGAGGCATCCCAACTTTGTGTGACAATCGTCTTTGAGTCTATGGAGAATTCTGTGCAGCTCTGTTTCCAGGCAGCCAGACGCGTGGATGCATCACGCCATTCACTAGGCCCTGCCAGATACCATGCGCTGCGATGTCCAAGCCGATGCAGCAAAGTGGCGACTTCATGCATCGCATACCATTGATCAACCCCGACTATGGCAGCATTCTTTCCGGAGAGTTTACGCAATGCACTGTTGCTACGAACGCCAGCCCCATGAGTTGACGTGACCAAAACCCTCGGCTGGGGAATCTTAGCATTGCAGGCCGCCTCAAACATGATGTCGGTTGGCGTGATGAAGATGAACGCCTCGACGTTCTGAGCAATCAGCGTCCCGCAGACATCCTCGAAGTCCTTGCGCGTGCACCTCGCCTCATCGACCATCGCTATGGAAAGGAACAGGCCGTGCGCTCGTGCGGTTGATTCAATGGCAGCGATCGTCGAAATAGGGCCAAAAAAGCTGACTCCGCCCGCGATCAGACCAATGGTTCTTGAACGATGAGAAGCCAAAGCTCTAGCGGAATTGCTTGGTCGGTATCCAAGTTTGTCAATCGCGCTCTGCACTTTGGTCCGCGTAAAAACCGACACATCTGGAGAGTGGTTGATAACGCGGGACACCGTCTGATGCGAAACACCTGCGAGTTTAGCTACTTCAAATATGGAGGGGCGTTTACCACTCCTACCCGTGGCACCGCTCATGATCGTGCTCCTCTATGGTGTCCTAAATCTGATATTAACCGCATATTCAGCATAAGTGCCAACTCACACGATGGAGTGGACTGGGGACCAAGTCGAGAAATTGCCTCACGATGCGACAATGAGCCGTAACCCTTATTATGATCCCAGCCATATGGCGCATAAGCAGCCTGTTTAGCCAATGACACCATGACACGATCTCTAGTGACCTTCGCAATTACCGAAGCTGAGGCAACTGAAGCACACTGCTGATCTGCTTTGACCTTAGTTACTACATCAAGAGGATATCGTAAATCTGGCGCATCAAAAGAATCTACGACCGCTGAAATATAGTCATATGAACCATCGAGAATGGCACAAATGGCAACCTTCTGAGACTGTTCTCCCCTCGCAAAGAGCACTGATTCTAAATCAGCGATAGCTCGTAACGAAGCCATTCCCAGCGCGTGCATAATCCCGAACTCATCGATCTCGGTGTTGCTAGACTCCCCCACAGCCCAAGAGTCACTCCAGCTTTCTAATGCATTGATCATTGACTCACGCTTATGAGCAGTGAGTAATTTCGAATCTGCAACGCCAGGAGTCACATCGAGGTGTGCCAGTCGAATCGAACGAAGAGCCACCGCCCCAACCATAACTGGGCCTGCCAAAGCACCTCTACCTACCTCATCAAGACCAATAATGACGTCATACTCTTGGGACGCGAGAGCTATTTCTGTCTCTAATGTGGGTACTACATGTGTCGCCATTATCGTTCACATTCACTGAGCACTGGCGGATTCATCAGGAACTGATGAAAAAACCTGATGGTGGGCATTTAATGTTGAAATATGCTGTATCGGCCAATAAATTGCTAGACCAACTCCAACAACATCGCTTATTGGCACTAATCCGTCGTCGCCGTCGTCCTGATGATATCTTGAGTCTTCTGAATTCGCGCGGTTATCGCCGAGCACAAACACATGGTCAGCACTCACCGTTACTTTGAAAGCGATAGCACTAGGATCAACGCCTGGCCGAATGTAACTTTGCTCATCAACAGCCACGCCGTTGATGGTAATTGGTGATCCTGGCCCATCACATTCAACGGTGTCCCCTGGCATACCAATCAATCGTTTAATAAGATATTCACTCTGTCCAAAAGCAGTGCTGTTTCCAGCGTTCAACCAGTGTGCTGGATCCTTAAATACGATTACATCACCACGTTGAAGTTTGGCCACGGTTGGAACCAGCTGGCTTGTGATTACACGATCCCCTATGTGAATGGTGTCTAACATGGAGCCGGAGGGAATGGCGTAGAAACCAAAGAGGAAAGTTCGGATTACGATAACCACCAAAATCGGAATGCCACACCAAATTAATACTTCGCTCCAACTCAACAATGAATCTGGGCGCTTCTGACGATTCCTGGAACGACGAGGCTTGCTTTCCTGTTGCGGATCAGGATTAACGCCATAATCAGCAACACTGAGTATACGGGCATCCTGATTGTTGTCGGCTGACGATGAATCTTCATAGTGTTCATTCATACCGTCAGAACGCATAGTATCTCCTCATTCAGCATTCGTACTTTCCAACTCATATACCAGTGACAATACACAGCTTGCTAATCGTAAAACAGCACATGTTATGCATCACGAGTAATAAGCTGTTGCGTCATCATAAAAAAACGACCCGGAAAGCCTCGAAAGACTCCGGGTCATAATCGAATGACGTAAACTTACGTCTTCGCTTACATCAGGCCTTATTATCACGACGCTCAGCGATACGAGCGGCCTTACCACGAAGATCACGCAAGTAATACAGCTTTGCGCGACGCACACGACCCTTACGAATCAACTTAATCGAGTCGATTTGTGGGGAATGCAGTGGGAAACGACGCTCGATACCGACGCCAAAGCTCACCTTACGCACCACAAAGGTCTCACGCAGACCAGCACCAGAGCGTGCAATCACTACACCAGTAAAAGCCTGGATACGTGTGTTATTGCCTTCCTTGATGTTCACGTTGACTTCAACGGTGTCACCGGAACGAAAATCAGGGATGGACTCTGCAGACTTCATCTGCTTCGCTTCGAAATTCTGAATAGCACTCATGCTGTTCCTCCATAACCGCCGCATACCGGTACGTATAAGCGGGCGAATCGCGCTTCGACGGTCGCACCCAACATCTGATCCCTCCGGTTTGCCATCGGGAGCCTACCGATCCGTTTGCATGAGGCAAACTGAACACCTCAACAAACTGGACACAAGGAACATGAATCTATGCGGCGATGCACATTCCGGCACAGCAACGCAATATCTTACCCCAAAAAACGTGAAATGAACAAGTCAGAGTATTGTCCGCCATCAAATCCGCATGTCAGTACCTCAAACCTTGCCATTGCAAGGATTCGATTGTAGCAAACCCTGAGCTTTCATCTCTGGCTGCTCACACATTGCATGAAGCCCCGGTAGAGTGCACCGGGGCTTCATGTTGCCACCTCACGTCGCCGTATTTTCAGGTCAGACGAGAGAGAAGGGTTTTACAGGCGATGTGCTCTATAGAAATTGATCAAACCTTGCGTGGACTGATCTTGCTCGGCTAGAGCAGCATCATCCTGCGAAATGGCTGGAGTAATCTGCTTTGCAAGCACCTTGCCTAGTTCCACACCCCACTGATCGTAGGAATCCAGTCCCCAGACCGTGCCTTCCACGAAGGTAATGTGCTCATAGAGCGCAATCAGCTCACCAAGAGCGAATGGTGTCAGCGACTCACCGAGAATCGATGTGGTGGGACGGTTACCGGTAAACACGCGTGCAGGAACGATAGACTCAGCGGTGCCTTCAGCACGAACTTCCTCTGCAGTCTTACCGAAAGCGAGCGCCTTCGTCTGTGCAAAGTAGTTTGCAAGGAAGAGCTCGTGCACATCCTGATCGCCGTCTTTAACAGGGTTGGGGGTGTTAGCAAATGCGATAAAGTCAGCTGGAATCAGACGAGTGCCTTGGTGAATCAGCTGATAGAAAGCGTGCTGACCATTGGTACCTGGCTCACCCCAGAAAATTTCACCAGTCTGCGTGGTGACAGGAGTGCCATCCCAACGTACAGACTTGCCGTTAGATTCCATCGTCAGCTGCTGCAAATATGCAGCGAAACGGTGCAGATACTGGTCATATGGCAGAACTGCATGTGAATGCGCACCGAAGAAATTAACATACCAAACATTCATCAGACCCATAAGGGCGACGACATTCTTCTCGAAAGGCGTTGTGGCAAAGTATTCGTCAATCTCGTGGAAACCATGAAGAAACTCTTCAAAACGTGCGGGTCCGAAAACGATAACGAGGGATGTACCCACAGCGGATTCAACTGAGTAACGTCCACCGACCCAATTCCAGAAACCGAAAGCATTGTTTGGATCAATACCGAATGCTTCAACCTTGTCTAGCGCAGTAGAAACGGCAATAAAGTGCTTCTTAATAGCTTCGGCACTCTTATCATCCGACTCATCAATAGCATTCTGGGCACGTAGTTCCTCAAGCAGCCAAGTCTTGGCTTCGCGCGCATTAGTCAATGTTTCCAAGGTTGTGAAGGTCTTTGAAACGATGATAAATAGTGTCGTTTCAGGATCCAGTCCCTTGGTCTTCTCGGCCAAATCATTAGGATCAATATTGGAAATATATCGGGCGCTGATTCCTGCATCTGCATATGGCTTCAGTGCTTCGTAAGCCATGACTGGACCAAGATCCGATCCACCAATGCCGATATTCACCACAGTTTCAATCTTCTTGCCGGTAACGCCTGTCCACTCACCAGAGCGGACCTTGTCAGCGAAAGCATAAATGCGATCGAGGGTCTCACGGACATCCTTGACTACGTCCTGACCATCAACGATGTATTTACCTTCATCTTCAGCAGGGCGTCGAAGTGCTGTATGTAATACTGCACGGTCCTCAGTGTTATTGATGTGAACGCCGCTATACATCTGCTTAATGCGTTCATCGAGCTTGACATCCTTGGCGAGCTGCGCGAAAAGATCAAGTGTCTCAGGCTTGATGAGATTCTTCGACAAGTCGAAATGCAGATCCCCAGCCTCAAAGGTGAGCTTATTCGTACGCTCCGAGTCCTGTGCAAACCATGCACGGAGATCGATGCCTTCGCTCTGCAAATCATTGAAATGCTGCTGCAATGCGCTCCATGCAGGAGTCTTCGTCGCATCAATTGGAGGGTTGATGGCCATTTGCGGTCCTTTCGTCACTACATGTGTGAAACGGTGCGAACCCCATAGTTGCGTCAGGACTCGCGTCGTCCAATACCAACTATCAAGTTACTCACAAAAGAGGACAGATTAAAACAATTTACCCCATCCGCGCACGTCACTTAGCTAAGTGCAGCGCTCGTAACAGTGGTTGACGTAGAAAATGGTCAATAATGCACAACACAGTTGCAATAACAAGGGCAAAGAGTATGCCAAAGATGAAAAAGGCGCACAGTTCAAGGGCAATACCACCTTCGCTGTGTTCAACTGCTCGTCCAAGAATGGTCTGCATCACGGCATAGCAAGGAGTGAACCATACCGCATGCATCAAAGACTGAGCTATGTAGAAACCAAGGATTCCAGGAGCAAGCGCAGAAATCACATGAGTACGAGTCCTAGCAGCTAATTTCACTGAACGCTGGACAGACGCGCAGAGCAACAAAGCCAACACGGCGAAGACGAAAGATATCAGCGATGTGGATTTAAATGAGAGAGCATACAACAAGGTATATTCGCCTCTTGAAACCAAGATGCCTGTAATCATGAGTAACACCAGCATCATCACTGCTATTAGCTCAACAAGAATTGTTGGTTGACGCCACCACTGACGAGCTTTAGGCTCATTGCCTCCCACGCTGGTACTACGGATCCGCTGACCTATCAGACCGGCGAAGATGAAAGAAACCAGATAAGTGACTGCGCTCATCTGTTTTCTCCAGTCGCTGAGCCCTCTTCCGTACACATCGCCTTGCGAAGCATACGCAATATAGATATTTAGAGCGTAGACGCTAATCAGTACTCCAACAGCAATCCACTGTGCTGCATTACTGCCAATTCGTTCAATAACCCACGCAATTAGCGGCGCTAAGGCAACAAAACATAGGTATAACCAAATAAATTCGAGACCCATTCCCCACCATGAAACAGTACCTGCACCAGGCAATGGCATTAACCACGCATTGACCATCAAAGCAACAATTCCGTACAGCAGAACTGACACTACAACAATGGCGACACGTTTCAAGGTTGGAATGATCTGCGAACGCCAATAATCAAATTGATGTGAGTACTCCGCTAGTGATGGGATGAGGAAAAAACCAGAAATCATGTAGAACACATGATTACCCCATGACCCAAGCAGGTTAATCGAACTCATCAACCACATTGATGGGGCAGAGCCAGCGAGAACTTGAGCATGAGAAGGCACTAGCGAAAGGTTCTGAGCACCGAGGCCTGCTGATTGCTCAAACCATGACAGAAAGACATGGAATACAGCTATTCCCATAATTGCAAGTACTCGCAGCATCTCAATATGCTGATTTCGAGGAGGCTTAGCGAGCGTTTGTTTCGAGGAATGACGCGAATCGGTGCTGTTCATGAATTCGAAGTTTTCAGAGAATCTCGTCACGACCAAGACCGGACAACTTAGAAACCATTTTCTTCACTTCTTGGCTGCGAGCTCTTGGTGCTACCAGCAGAGCATCCGGCGTATCAATAACTACCATATCGTCGACACCTAATAAGGCAACAGTCCTGCCTGCTTGAGCGGCAACAACATCCCCAGCACTGTCAAGGAATACAACATCATCTTGATTACCCAGCACTTTAATATTCTGTCGATTTGAGCTCGGCAATAGCGCAGCCAAAGAGTTAAAGTCTCCGATATCATCCCAACCGAAGCCACCAGGCACTACAGCGACCCCTCCTGCAGCCGATAACGGCTCTGCAATAGCATAGTCAAAGGCGATTTTTTCTAATCCATACCAGTATTGCTTTACTGCAGCACTTCTCTTGCTTGCACCTTGATCCCAAGCTTCAGCGATAGCCGTAATCGCCGAAAATATATCAGGTTGATAACGTTCCAGGCTATCTAATAACACATCTGCTCGCATCACAAACATGCCGGCATTCCAACGATATTCGCCGGTTTGCAAATATGCCTGGGCAGTAGCTGAATCCGGCTTTTCGACAAACGACTGGACGATGCGTGCACTTGGCGCATCAAGTATTTCCTGAGCCAAGGAGTGGCCTTGATGAATGTAGCCAAATGCAGTCGACGGGCGGGAAGCAGCTATACCAATTGTGGTGATGTAACCGCTGCGCGCAGCGGCGGTGGCTTGACGAACGCACTCAGCAAATGCGTCTCGGTCTCTAATCACATGATCCGCTGCAAAAGAACCAACAACGATCTGCGGCCCATGTCTATGTGCAAGCACGGCGGTTGCCAATGCAATGGCAGCAGTAGAATCTCGTGCCACCGGTTCAGGGAATATATTGTCATCGCCCAACTCCGGCAACTGTTCTCGGACAGCATCAACATGAGCTTCACCCGTACTCACTACTACATGTTCTGGTCCACACACCCGAGCTAAACGATCAAAGGTCGACTGAATCATCGTTCGGCCCGAACCTAAAAGGTCATACAAAAACTTTGGCCTACCCTTACGGCTCAACGGCCACAGTCGGGTACCAACTCCCCCAGCGGGGATAATCGCATAGAAATCATCGCTGCTCATAGTTCTATTCTCACTCACGCGATGTACCGCAAGATGTATATCAGCTGAGAATCATGCCACATGTATACAAAGTTTTTCATTCTTGTCTAGAACTGAAGCGAACAAGACAAGACAGATGAGCTGCAAATTCGACATATCCCAAGTTTCCGCTACAATCTAGAGATTGTGCCTCGCTTCCAGAAGAAGCCCGTCACGAATCGCCACTTTAGCTCAGTTGGTAGAGCGTCTCACTCGTAATGAGAAGGTCGACAGTTCGATTCTGTCAAGTGGCTCCACATCCAGTTCGAAAGCGTTTCATCTGCGCGATTTCGATTCGAAAGACACGCCTCCAAAATTTTTGAAGGGCCGAAGCTCGCGTGCTTCGGCCCTTCACTGCTATCCAATTAACTGCTATCTGATAGCAACACTGCAGTCGTCATGCCTTTTCCAATACATCAGCAAGACAGTACTGCTGTTTGTACTTTGTCAGAAAACATACCTTATCGTTGACATCCTCGAAATGATTTCAGTGCTTTGTTGATGCAATCTCTCGTGAAGCCTGCTGAGCAGCAACATTCATGATGTTCCATGGACGATCAAAACCTGGCTGGAAGAAGAAGTCAGCATAGGCTAATTGGTCCACAGTGACATGCTGTTGGATTGCCAATGACATAGCATTGATATTCGCTGTAGTGTCCTGAGTTGACATAATTTGGGCACCAAGAATTCTTCCATCTGAAGGCGAAAAAGTCAGCTTGAATAGAACTTCCGCATTCCCTGCCTCATCAGGTACGAATGGTGGTCGGTATGAGTCTTTCACCAACACGGATTGACTGTCGATACCGTAAGATGCTGCGGTGCTCTCCTTAATTCCAGTGGATGCGAATTTGTAGTCATACACTGAAAGCGCAGAAGAACCCGAAACTGCAGGGAAAGCTATGTGTTCACCCAGTGCATTACGAGCAGCAATTCTGCCTTGGCGGCGGGAATTGGTGGCTAGGGCGATATGAGCATAACCGTCCGTAGGCGCAAATTTAACCAACGTTGCGTCTCCCACCGCATAGATATCTGGCGCACTAGTTGCCTGATAATCATCGACTTCAATCAATCCATGATTATCAATATTCACCACATCTTTCAACCAAGCCGTATTTGCTCGCACTCCGGCAGACTCAATAACCAAATCAGCATCGTAGGAAGCCTTATCAGTTACGACTTTGGAGATTGCTCCATCTTGTCCTTCGAAGCGCTGGACTGATTGACCGGTAGCAATAGTTAAACCGTGTTCGCTGAGAGTTTGGGTCAACGGTTGTGTGAATTCGGGATCCAAATACAAAGGAAGTATACGGTCTGCAAGATCGATGACCGTAACATGTTTACCTGCTTTGGCAAACACCTCAGCCGCCTCTATACCTATATAGCCAGCACCAATGACTACTACATTGGTGATATCTGGGTTAACTGTAGCGGCCTTGAGCTTAATCGCCCAGTCGCGACCGCGCATTGCATAAATATTCTTAAGTTCACGACCTGCGACCGGAATTTCTGCAGGAACCGCTCCAGGACTCAAAATAAGTTTGTCGTAAGTTTCATCACGCTCTTCACCACTGTCATGATCGAGGACATGAACCGTATGAGCTTCGGCATTAATCGCAGTGATTTCCTGCTGCACAAAAACATGCACACCTTTGGCGCTCTCACCTTCAGGAGTTGCATAGCGGACAGCATTCACATCTTTAACTACGCCTTCCAAATACAGCTGCATACCGCAGGATAGGAAGGAAAGAAAACTGCCCTTCTCATACCATTGAATCTCGGTATTTGGCGCATCAAGCAGTATCTGCTGCACCGCCTCATAACCGCCATGTGATGAACCGACAACGATCACTTTCTGCACTTCACTCATATCTGATGTTCCTTCCATAGTTTTGTCTAAACGTTCTTGCGTAATGCCGCACCTCTGAAATATTTGCGATTCCTCGATTGATTCACTGCGCACGATTCACTGCATATGATTCACTGCACAGAGGGCTCTTCATCTACACTCTTGGCACACTGAGCGCACAATCCACGAAACACAATCTGCGCCTCCAAAATCTGCATACCGTGGGTATCGGATGGCGTTAAACATGGTGCCTTGCCAATCACGCAGTCCACATCTTCGATACGACCACACATCACGCATTGCACATGGTGGTGATTATCACCCACTCGGGTTTCCCATCGAACACTTGATGAATCCGGCAAGCTCACTCTGCGCACGAAGCCCGATGCTTCGAGTTGCTGAAGCATCACATATGCACCCTGCACCGTCAGCGCACCAGAATCTGTTGCATCCACCTTCTCAGCGAGTTCGTTTGCAGTGCTGTGCGGATGCCCGTCAAGAGCAGCAAGCACCGCAAGACGCTGTGAGGTGACACGAACATGTGAAGCATGTAAGCGTTCTCTCCAACTGATTTGAGTACCAGAAATCATATATTTAGAATAGATCAAAGATTTGAATTATTCAAATCTAGAAGAGGTGAAGGGTGCTTCCTACTGCTCATCAAGCAAACCCACCACTATAAAGACACGACATCGAGATGGCGAATTTCCAACGTAACCAGTACTATGGGCAACCTGTGGGTGCTGAGACGAATATCCGTCTTGCAGCCGCAGCACAGCACGCGCGAGTGGCGTAATTGGTAGCCGCGCAGGATTTAGGTTCCTGTTCCTTCGGGAGTGTGGGTTCGAGTCCCATCTCGCGCACGTTGCTTTCATGGCAATAACAAAGCTCGTTCGTTCTTCAGCTGTTTACCTTGCGTACATCCTCCATACCCCGTCGGGCAACTACCCATTGATAAAAACGTAGCTGTTCCAAGGAACGCTTCCGTCTATCCATCAGGAGCACAAGCCACTCTCACCTCAGGTAATGATTACCAACACATGGCAATCAACATGCCTATCTGGCTGAAGTTTGCATCCTGAAACACCACGGAAATCCGAAACACAGGAGAGAAAGAATCATGCGCACCAAACGTCTCTTAACTAGCACTTGTGCTGCCACACTGATCGTGACTTGTATGGCTGCAAGTTTTAGTGGCACAGCCAGCGCTGCCGAGTCGGGCCATTATTACAGCAGTAAGCAACCCTATGTTGCTCCCACCAACACCACATATTCCAGTGCCCCAACTGGCTACACCCCGCTGTACACAGAGTCAGTCGCACGGCATGGGTCTCGCGGCTTGTCCAGCTATAAATACGATGCATTACTATTAAACATGGCCAAAACTGCATCTGCAGAAGGTGGTTTCGTCAACAGCAGTGTAGAAACTTCGTTTATAAGCAACGTGAACGCCGTAATCGCCGCAAACGTTGACAACGGTTACGGCATGCTCACCGGCCAAGGAGCTGATCAGCATTATGGAATCGGCGAGCGCGCCTATCAACGCAACTCAACACTGTTCGCAGAAGCAGCCAAGGACGGCGGTAATATCGCTTATCAGTCGTCGGGTGAAGCAAGGGCAACAGAATCCGGCGAAAACTTTGCCAAAGGATTTAACGCTGCCTCACACAACAGCCTTGCATCAAACACGGTTTCGCCGGCATCCCCCGCTGGTTCAGGTGCTGCGTCCATCTTTGATAAAACACCTAATACCGTGTATTTCCATAAGGTTGAGAATCCTGACGGCAGCGAGAAAACAGGCACAGCAGCCCAAATTGCCCAGCAATACAGCGATTTCGTAGACAGTAACAGCACCATCGCCAACGCAGAAGACTTTATCGAAAATCTACCTCAATCACAGTCCTCAGCGAATGATCTGCTTTCAGGCATTTTTACCAAGGATTTTATCGACAAGATTGGTACCGACAGCAAGCACAAATGGTACAACACCACAGATGGAAAGAAACACGATCAGAGCGATACGGCATATGTAAACTGCGCCGCAAATGCCGACACTACCAGTGACACAAATGCGTGTGACGAGATGAGCAAATCCATCAAAACATCAGTAGATGCCGCTATGGATTTATACAATCTCTATATCATTGCCGCCGACATGAGTAACGAAAATAACAGCGCCCACTCATTCGATTTCAACAGCTACTTCGCCGGACACGAAGATGATGCCGCTTGGTTTGCTTATATTCTTGATTCAGAAGATTTTTATGAAAAAGGACCGAGCTACACAGGTCAAAGCTCGACATATTCCATTGCCCAACCATTGTTGGATGATTTCTTCTCCTCAATCGACAAACGTGCTCAGGGGGACTCAACCGTTGCAACATTCCGCTTCGCACATGCAGAGACCATCATGCCCTTCGCAGCTCTACTGAAGCTACCCGGTTCCACAACTCAAGCACCAGCAGTCGAAAACCCTCAAAGCGGGAATGACGTATTCAATTATGCGAATAATGATTGGCGAGGTGAAAGTGTGACACCAATGGCCGCCAATGTGCAATGGGATGTATATAGCAAGAGTGGTACCGATCCTGATACATCGAAGGCATACACACCAATCGTGCGCATGCTCTACAACGAGCAAGAAATCCAATTCAACGCTTCGTGCACACCTATCGCAGCTTCTTCAACTTGGTATAAAGAGAGCGAGCTCAAACGTTGCCTTTCAGGAATCGCCACAACCGAATCTCCAATCATTTCCGTGACTGACAACAGCACTGACAACAATGCTGGCAACTCGAACAACAACAGCAATACATCCACCGGAACTAACGACAGTTCCAACAACAACCACACGTCATCATCTGAAAGCACGAAGCAGAACAAAGGTGCTCAGCCCAATCACACACAGGCTGCAAATAAAACAGGAAACACCAAATCTCTGGCTTCAACAGGTTCTGACATCATAGGAGCACTACTGCTGGCATCCGGAGCTGCTCTGCTAGGCGGATGCACAATCCTCGCTATCAGACGCTCTCACCAACATCTGCTCTAACGAAAAACTCTCATATAGCACAACACACTGCGGGTTGGATACTCTAGGTATTCAACCCGCAGTGTTGTTATCTGTGAGGCAGCGTTGCTATCGGTGCGCATATGAACGAAACAGCATTAGTAAATCACAGCACGTCGGTTACAAACCTCACAAAGCATACACACGGCCGCCACTCACCCTCTGAGCAACCCTCTCATAACGCCAGGCTATGGGGAGTCACACTAAATACTCGACTGCAAACGTTACTTACCGGTCCCCCGTTATTGACCTCGTTGTTCTCAACAACACGAATATTCCTCTTTCGTCAGCGTGTTCAACTATGAGTTTTTATGATATTGATTATCATTCTATTTTGTAGGCATGAAGAGTACTTCGCCTGCCACACAAGATTGATACTCATTCACTCATTTGAAGAAGAGGGAAATTCCATGCGCCTTTCGCGCCCCATAACCGCCGGATTACTCTGTCTGGCAACAACAGCTGCACTGCTTATTGCACAGGGAAACGCAACTGAGTCAGTTGCACGGACAACTCAGACATTGACTCAGATTGCGGCAACAACACCAGCGAAAACTACATCAGCCGGCAGAATTCGACTTAGCGGTACCACACCGGATTGGATACGCCGCAAAGCCACCAGAACCACAGCAGGAAAGATTTCTGCGACTCTTCTGCTGAACACCACCGCTAATCAGTCCGCAATACAGAAAACGGAACAGTGGTTAGAATCTTCAGGCATCAACGTCACTGAACAGCACCATTCAATTCATGCGATAAGCATCAACGGGACAAGAGCTGATTTTGCTCAAGCGTTCAATACTGAGTTCGTTTCACAAACAATCGATGGTCATACAGCTGTTGCACCCGCTACTGATTTATCCGTGCCAAGCTATCTTTCAGCCGTTGAAAGCGTCACCGGTCTGGTAGATACTGATGCGGCAGTCCCCACCACCACAGGAAGCAGTCAAGACACCGGCACCGCAAGTGACGATTGCGCGTCGTATTGGGGAGAAAAACTCACCAGTGCTTGGCCAGCCAATATTATGGTGAAATACCGCTCTAATGCACTCTGTGGATACAATCCTCAACAGCTACGAGCAATTCATCAGCTGCCAGCATCGTCCACGGGTGAAGGAGCAACAATCGCCATCGTCGCAGCCTATGATGACAACACAGTTGAAGCCAACACCAATACATATTTTGCACAAAGCGATGCACAAGTATTCCGATCAGGCCAATACACACATCATGCACCTGCATCTCCCGACGAATCACGTTGCGGAGGATCGGCCGCATGGACCACGGAACAACACCTTGATGTCCAAGCAGCCCACGCAATCGCTCCGGACGCGAATATCGAATACTGGGGTGCTAACGACTGCTCAACGAATAGTTTGTACTTGCGAATCCTAGACGCAGTGGAATCCAAGAACACTCCTGATGTTATCTCGCTATCCTTCGGGGCTCAGGAAGAACTCGACACCGCAGGTGATCGTTCTCTGCTAAATCGCATACTCGTAGAGGCAGCATCTCGAGATATTTCCGTATTCGCATCAACCGGCAATGATGGCGACTACAGCAATTCAGGCGATCACCAGGAAAGGTCTGATGTAGCATCACCCGCCTCAAGCCCATATGTAACAGCAGTCGGCGGCACCAGCACCGGTCTAGATGCTCACAACCATATCGAAGTTGAATCAGGATGGGAGACACAAACGCGCTTCGCGCACAACGGAGCAATTATTCCTCCCGGTTTTCTTTATGGTGCTGGTGGCGGAGAATCCAAATATTATGCTCGCCCAAGTTGGCAAAAAAATCTTGCTCAAGACGGTGATGGACGTTTAATGCCCGATGTCTCATCTCTCGCCGACCCCAACACCGGTTTTATTGTCTACTCACCATCTAACGGTAAAGCCACCTATGAGTCTCACGGTGGCACAAGCCTTGCCACACCAATGGTCGCTGCAACTGTTGCGCTTGCAAAAGCACAAACAGGAAGAAAAATTGGTTTGGCCGCACCTTCTCTGTATGCCATGTCAGGCACCAAGGCATTACGCGACGTGCAACATGCATCTGCTGCAACTTGGTATCGACGTAGCGCATCAACCGGCCAGCTGTGGTTAGAGACCATCTACATGTGGGACACCAAACCACAGAGCCTACAGACCTCAGCCGGATGGGATCCAGTCACAGGCGTCGGAGTACCCAACGGCAGCACATTTATCAATAACTTCGGAGCACAACAATGACTCACCAAACTACCAAATTTTCAACAATGCAACGTGTAGGAGTAAGCATCGTTGCCATCGCTTCATTATGCATGGTTATCCACGGCGCCACGCAACTACCCACTGCACACGCCGCAGAAAATGCTGCGACCAGCGCCTACGGCGTGCGTATTCTTGATGCAGATGGAGAAGTCCGACAAGCATCCGCTCCGCTCAGCCAATGGTCAAGTGGCGCAACAGTGAGCAATACCTTGGATTCCACCACTGATTTTTTCAAGTTAAACACCACACAATCTCATCATCTCAGTTCGCGCGCAGCTTCGGACGGCGCGTCAACTTCAATTAGCAGTGGCACATACCAGTTACGTGATCGCCCCAGTGTCAGTTTTACCGATCTCACAGCGAGCTGTACACGCGATGGAAATGCTGAGGTGTCGTTCGGCTCATTAGAGGTAAACGGTGAGAATATTCTCAATCACGACAAACTCAATTCTGGATACACCTACAGCCTTCCAGACTCTCAGTGGTATGGCAGCACCACCCTCCACGTGGCAGAACGCAGCACTGATGCCACAGGCCGCGTTACAGCAACCGCATTGCGCATTGAAGCAGAGGCGGGTTCATCGGAGATTTGGCGGGTGCAACTCGGCGTAGTGAGCTGTGAAGCAGCACCTATTGTCGCTACCCCTGCAGCTGCGTCAGGAGTAACAGTTACCACGCAAGATGGCAGTGCAATTATCGATCAGCAACCGCGCGTTGACAACACTGGCAGCGCATCAGCAGCCGCCATTGAGTCTAAGGAACATCATGTAGCTGCGAGCAATATTGCAGTGAAGCGAAATTCCGACGGCAGTGCACATATCTCGCTCGACTCTTTTGAACAAATACCTGACACTTCTAGTGTCGGCATGTATATGTGGAATGCTTTGCGTGTGTATGGTCTCGCGTTGGATGTTCAGGCCGATGGATCCTCAAATGTGTCATTTACTGGCGGAACCGCTGGCGTTTTCGTTAATGGTGTATGGATCAACACCGGAACCGACATGTATACCGGCATGGACTCTGATGGTAAGCCACGAGTACATGTGTACTTTAACGAGCGAATTACTAACCCAGACAGCAGTATCACTATCAATGCCTTACGATACGAAGATCTCACCGGCACCTATCCCTCTGTTATCATCGGTCAGACTCATTGGTCACCAGCGTCTACGCCTGTTGATCCAACTCCGACCCCCACACCGCAACCATCGGATAATAGCTCAGAAAGCGCCAACTCTCTGCCAAAGATGTACGCATATGCCTTATATGCTCATGGCCCGTCACCTCTGGGACCGATTGCAGCATCAGGTCCAGTCAACAATGAGGCCAAGCTTCCATCACAGGCATCAGTTGACAAAGTTTCGGACGGTTACGCAGGTCAAATATCCGCCACCACTCTGGCATCACAAGTCACTACTCATCAATATTCAGCTTCTCTTGGAAGTCTTGAATTATATCCAGGTACTGCGATTGAGACGACGTTACGCGATATATCAGTTTCAATGAAACAAGATGGCAGCATTACTATGACAACCTCAGGTGGCAAAATCGCTGGCAACAACATCCCCGCAGGCGTGGTAGCCGCGAACACGAAGATTGCTATACCGAACCACAGCACCACGATAACCCTCAACGCACAGGAAAAGCAGGGCGAGAGTCTAATGAGAGTCAGTGGTGTCTATATCAGTGATAACAGTGGACTCGCAGCTGAAGTACGAGCCGCTGTTATATCTGCAAATATCCCCACAAACCATTCAACACCGGAACCGAATGAATCAAACGGCTCTGAATCCTCGTCACAGCTGCCTAACTCCGGTTCGCCTTCAACCTCAACTACAGGGCATGGCCTAAATTCAGGTGCTATCGGCTTGCAATCAGGGGCAAAGCACACCTCAGTCTCGACTGCTCGCAGGTCTCTGGCATCAACAGGTGCCAATCTTCTATGGGCTATCACACTGGCAATGTGCGCAGTTATTGTTGGCTGTATAGGGTTATGGTTGCGTTCACGCAACAAATCTCGGAACATTTGAGTATCCCAATGGCCGGTGAAGCGAATCATTACAGTGCACGCTACTAGCTAATGTTCACGCTGGTTCATCACTGCGTCCTTTGCATAAGCGCGTGGCTGTTGTTTGCTACATCAGGTTTCACAGATGTAGCAAACAACAGCCACGCGCTTACATATACCTTGCAAGAAGACCTATCAGTTACTTACAGTGTTGATGCCGCATTCGGCAACTATATCTCTCACGCAAAGTAGAAATTGTGGAAGTCATATTCGTAAACTCGATACACGATATTCTTACGAAGTTTCATCTTCCACTGACTGATTAACGTTCCATCAGTGTCGTAAACTCCAAACACTCCTGGCACTCCAGAATCTATCAGAATTGTGCCATTGGAAAGATCCTGAGCGCTACTAACAATAGGTGAATAGGGTACGTTAAACGATGAGACAAGCTTGTATGTCTTAGCATTCTCATCGACGAGATACTTGTAATATCTTGAAGTTCCATTACTCACATACGTGGTATTAATACCTTCAGTATTTGCCGCCCAGTCATAATCGGATCTGGTATTGCTCGAACCATAATTATTATCGAACATATACAAGTAGTACTGGCCACTAGGCAGACTCGAATCTTCCTGGTACGTCACCGTATGCTGGCCGCCGGTATTCGAGAAGTTACCGTCCTGAGTCAGTAGATACTTTGCGAAATCAGTATCCTTCCAGAAGTTCTTCTCACCAATCATGTAATCGATTGATGGATTTGATTCAAGATCGTTCAACTTGATAATGGTTGAGGTTTCGCGCGAGCTCAGTATCGCACTACCATCCTCTAGCACTTGTATGGTGTTCAGATGCAGCCAATCTTTTTTGACATCCGAGGTATCAGGATCAAAACTGCTACTGGTGCTATCAGTGGTTGTTGAAGAACTGCCCATCGAAGCCTTTTCAGCTGTCTTCTCATAGGAAGCATACAGTGTGCTCATATCAACCAAAGTGCTCACTTTGCCAGACTTGGCATCAATTTTGATAATTGCATCCTGAATGGTGTCTTTTCTGACATCGGTTGCCAAAACAATCAGATTTCCGTCATCATCCATACCATAATCATGATGAAGGATGTAGTTTGCACCAGTGTTATACCACTTAACGATTTTGCCTAGGCTATTCATACCCACAATTTCACGAGTTGAAACACTGAAATACATGATGTTGTTGTTAAACAACAGCCGGTGGCTTCTATAGAACAAAATGGGAATCTCACCACGAAGCACACCGTGTACGTCGTAGTAGTACATGAAATCTTGGTCGTCACTGTCATTACCAAGTATTGCGTATAAACCGTTACCGAGATCTTGAGAAGTGTTCTTCTTGGTGCTTGTCAGTTGCACCTCAACATCGCTCAATAATTTCGCACCCTTATGCTCAATCGTTCGGGTGGTCTGTTTACCGTTCTTAGCCGTAAGCGTGAAAGTAATAGTGTTGGTCACCCCTGGTATCAAGCCAAGCGCTTGGAACTCGTGAGTGGTCACATACTCGTCACCTTTATCAGGTGTAGCAGTAAAATCCGCATAGTCAGTATCTTGGGCAGAAATTGTATAGCTGACTTTCACTGCTTCGGTGGTAGTGAAATACACATATAATCCGGTGGTGTTGGTGCCATAGGGATTATCGGTGACGAATATATTGTCCTGATTATGAGAGCTCTTGCTACGTGCCGCTTGCAGCTTCGTCTCAGCCTGCGTCTGATACGACTTCGTATATATCTGCTGGACTTGTTCAGTCAACTTACTCAATCTCGCTGATTCCACTGCGGCCGCGAAACGATCTTGGGAAGCAACAACCACACCAGTGATAATGAGAAGAGCCAAAACGGCGATAGAGATTCGACCTGTGGTGCCATGAAGGAACCGTGCTATGGGTGTTGTTTGTACCGCAGCGCTGTTCGCATCAACTTGAGCAGCATCAGCTTCTTGAGTGTTATCTGCAAACGCAGTATGAGTTTGTTGCTCCTGCCCTATGTCATCATCATTCTTAGCGCTATTCTCATGGTTCTGATTTGTCCTCTTTGGCATATCCCAATGTCTCCTATAGGTATCCGCTACGCATCAGTGCTTTGCGACCATATTGCAAAACTGTGCGAAGCAACGTCAAACGTTATAAGCAGCAGGCTAAAACGTTTAATGAAAAGACTTCATGGAATAAGCTGAAAGACTTGTGGAAGGAAGCTTACAAATATGCGACAACACCGCATGAGATTACGAGTTCTCTCACAACTGCGATACCACTCATTATCCTCGCGCGAATCTCACTACTACGCTATTACTTTGGTATAAAAGCGATCCATCGTAGTGTGCTGTGCATCGCCTAGAGGCCCATCAATTGGCTGGAAGCCAAGCCGTTCATAAACATGCATCGCCGCTTCTAATGCGTGATGAGTCTCAAGATACAAGGTAGTGAAACCGTGTTGTTGAGCACTGTGTTCAATGTGCTCAATCAAACGGTACGATGCCCCTGAGCCTCGGGATTCTTCACTCACATAGAGTTTTTGCAACTCTGCAATGCCATGGTAGTTATCAGAGATATCCTGCCCATCACCGATAGGTGCATATCCAGCCCCGCCAATGACGTGGCCTGAATCATCGCAAGCTACAAAATATGCTCCCTGCACACCGGCGTAAAACGCTGAAAGATTACCAAGTTGAGGGTCGAAATATGCTGTTCCTGGCACATCAAGGCCAAACTCAGCAAGACTCTGACGGATGATAGTTTTGATTGCAGCATCATCACGTTGCTCAATGTTTCTGATATACATATACTCCCCAAAAATCTTCTACCAAGGTGTGGGAACATAACTTCTGATATTCGCACCTCTGATGAACTACGGTATCAGCCGGTATTCCTATGCGGGCTGATTTTTCGCTTTCACCACTTGAAGCCCTAATGTTGATACTAAAAGCACCAAGAGCTTAGGAACATCAGGAGAGACGCTACGTTCGTGTTATCGTGAAATCGACGAAGCCCAAGCATCAGGAGAGACCATGACAGAGCCAAACAACTTCTATGGACAGCAACCAGAGAATCCTCAAAATACTGATAATAACGGTCAACAACCGAACTATAGCAATAACAATCAGCAGCCCTATACGCAGCCAGGCTATCAACAGCAGGTTCCACAAGGCAGCCAAGCCTACGCTCCAACAAATCCACAGAATCCTTCAGGTGGATATGGCCAAGGTGCTTACACGCCACAACAACCACAAGGCCAAGCATATGGCCAGCAGCAATATCAACAGCAGTACAACCCAGCAGGTGGATATGCTCAGCAACCAGCCTATGGATATGCCCCGCAGATGGTATCAACAAAATCCAAGCTTGCCGCTGGTTTACTTGGCATATTCTTAGGAGCCTTCGGCGTGCACAACTTTTACCTTGGTCAAACGGGTAAAGCCGTGGCGCAGCTGCTCATTACCCTGCTCAGTTTCGGTTTTCTATCTTGGGTCTCGGGGATTTGGGGATTAATTGAGGGCATCATGATTTTGGTCTCTCGCCCAGGAACGCCTTGGCATCGAGATTCACAAGGATTTGAACTTCAAGATTGAGATCCACAAGACTCAGTTCCCTTCGCTCAAATCTACTAATCACAGCAGGCTTTGGAATTACTAGGTTCAAGAATCGCTATTAGAGATTGCGATCTTTCAAGAATTTCAAAGTCTGCTGCCACACTTCATACGATTCAGGGTGGGAAAAATCGAATTGAAATTCATGCGGCAAATCAGGATCATTGGGAAATAGCGAGGATTCCACCGATACTCCTGAATTCTTAAGCCCCTGAATGAGAGCGCGCGCATGTTTTGGGAATGAGAAATAATTTCCGTCGACAATATACGCGGGCGGAAATTTAGCCGACACATGATCCACAACCGATGCCATACGAGCAGCTTTGGTGCTTTGCCACTGTTTACTGCCAAGATATGACCACCCAACGCTTTGCACAAATTGCTTGGCTATCCAAGAATTGCCCATATTACTCAATTGAGAAACATCATATGGTCCACAGAAGAGTATGGCTGCTGCAAGCGGTTGACGCATTGAAATCTTAGGAATTCCAGCATCCTGATCATAGCCTGGCGTTGTTTGTATAGTTGCAAATTGAGCCGCAATCTGCGCACCAGCGGAATCACCCGCGATAATAATGCGCTGAGCATCAAGTCCATAGCGCTCAGCAATCTTATACACCTGTGTAACCATTTCTCCCACCTGAATGACGGGAGTTGGATACTGCGCGTCAGGTGCATAATCATAATTCATTGCAACAACCGCATAGCCTTGTGAAGCTAACATTGTTCCGTAGGTAGCGACACCAGATTTATCACCTGCAATAAATCCCCCGCCATGTACCCATACGATGATTGGCGTCCCACTCGTATCATCAGCATTCTTAGGCGTATACAAATCATATTCATGTCTGGAATACTTAGACGGATAACTCAAATCCTTGTGGACTGTCACTTCAGCTCTCATACTCGACATGCCGTGTGGTTCAGTCACATCTGAGGCAGCAAAAGCTCTTCTAAACAACAAAGCGCCAGGCCAAGGGCTGACGTTGTAAGCAACAATTCCTGACAAGACCACAACAAGTATGACTGCAATACATCCGAGCACAAAGTTGCGTATCTTTTTACCTAAAGTCACCGCGCAATCCCCATCCCTTTACTCCCAAGTTTGCACCTTGCACGGAGCAAACTGATGCCGACAAATACTGTAGAGCAAGGCATAACCCCCAGACACCGCAAGGTGTTTACCTACAAGATGAAGAGCTTCCATATGAATATATGCGAACTAATATGTCGCGTATTCAATACGAAAACAGGAGGATGGTAATGGCAACGCTCAGCGGTGAAATGAAGGATATGATTGACAACTCGGTTTCATATATTGCGACCGTGGATCATGACGGAAACCCAGATATTGGTCCAAAGATGTCTATGCATGTCATTGATGATTCACACATCGGATACTATGAAAGAACCGCAGGACAGCACTACCGCAACCTTCAAGACAACGGCAAGTTGATTGTTATGGTGGTCAATCCTAAGGAGAAGAAGGGTTACCGCTTCCACGGAACAGTGACTCTTCATCAGAACGATGATGTGCATGAAGCCGCAATCGCTTATGCTGACGAACATGACATCAAGCATCCGGTAGCTGTTCCTGTGATGGAAATCACAGGCATCGATAACCTTGCTCCAGGCGCAGGAGCCGGAAAGCCTATCGCCTGAAACTCCCGATGAGGCTCTTTGTCTGATTCTCTCGTGGCGTTAACGCCATAATGGTTCAGACCTCATCATGTATTTATCGGCGAAAACCCTATAGTAAACCGTCTGTTAATAGACTCGATTCCTTCGAATCCTTTGACAGGCGGTTTACTATATGTACACCCAATTGCTCTGCACATACGTGTGTTGAGTCCACGCTTCCATACTCTGGTGCACAATGATGACAAAGGTGTATTTCACAGTAGGGGGTCGTTGTGCAAGGAGTCATCCAACCATTGACCTTGCTCGCCGTGATAGTCGCGGGTTATGGCTTGAAACGTTTAGGGATTTTCAAACCCCGCGATTACCGAGTGATGCAAGGTGTGGTATTCAACTTCACCCTTCCAGCCGCTATTATTCATTCCTTCGCCACCAACGAGCACCAGCTAAATATGCTGTGGCTCTCGTTATTTGGCATGAGCACCAGTCTTATTCCTCTACTCACTATTTTTGCAGCGACCAGACACACTCCTGTCCGTGACAGGGTGTTTACCATGCTCAATGGTTGTGGCATGAATGTTGGCAATTTCTGTCTTCCTGTGGTCACGGCACTGATGGGTGCCTCCGCTAGCATGCCAGTCATCATGTTTGACATCGGTAATTCCATTATGGCTTGCGCTGGAATGTATGTACTGACCACAGCCTTGCTACATATTCCACAAGGCCAACCCTTGAATGCACAAAATGCTGGTGAAGCAACCGTGATGCCATACATACGCATTCTTGACAAACACGCTCGAAGGCTGAACCGACGAGCGCACTTACGCGGTATTCTAAAAAGCTTCATGATTTCTGTGCCATTTGACACCTATATCGTGATGGTGTTGTTGATGCTTATCGGTTGGCGTATACCTCTATGGATTAGTCAATTCATGGAACCAATTTCTAATGCCAACGGTTTTTGCTCAATGCTCATGGTAGGTATGTTGATGGATCTGCCATCATCACGAAAAGATATTACTGCCGTTCTTCGTGTTATTGGATGGAAACTCGGTTTCGCTGTGATTTTCAGCTTAGCTGCTTGGTATCTATTACCTTTCAGCCCTGCAGTTAGTAAGGCTGTTATTTTAGTATGCCTAGCACCTACAGCCGTGTTCAGCACACTCTTTACCGATAAAGTTCTTGGCAATGCAAAACTAGCAGGATTCACTCTAGCTAGCACAGGAATATTGTCACTGATACTGATGACTGCCATGAATCTGCTCATTCAGGTCTAACATCGCCTACAAATGAGGTCACTGCTCAGACGAGTGAAACATACATCAAGCGTCTCCCCCGCTCGTTCAGTGACCTCTTGACTATTACAGCAGGTGTTGCGAAATGACTTCAGTAATGGCCTTAATAGCCTTACCACGGTGGGATATGGCATTTTTTTCGCTGGAATTCATCTGCGCCGAGGTGAGCGGTCGACCATCCTCATCCACGCGCTCAGGCTGGTCATCAGGAACGAAGATTGGGTCGTAACCAAATCCGTGTTCACCTCTCGCCTTACGAATGATTGAGCCCTTCATCTCTCCGAATCGTACAAACTCGGCCGATGCTTCGGCTGTCTGCGAGTCCTGACTTGGAATCACTAAAGCGGAGGCGCATACAAAACGGGCACCACGCTTACCATCAGGAATATCCTCAATCTGAGCCAACAACAAGGCGTTATTAGCGTTATCGTGCCCATGCACTCCTGCCCAGCGGGCGGATAGAATTCCCGGCGCTCCACCAAGCACATCAACAATCAACCCCGAGTCATCAGCCAAAGCCGGCAGATTCGTTCGACTGGCAACATCGCGTGCTTTTAACAGGGCGTTTTCTTCGAAAGTTACACCAGTCTCTACGGGGTCAGGCAACCCCAATGACCCCGCGGTGACTAGCTGAATATGACTGGCATCCGGTCCGAGGTCATCTGCCAGAATGCGCTGTATCTCCACCAATTTGCCTTCGTTGTGGGTTGCCACAACAAGTGTCAGCTTTTCAGATTGAGCTCCCTGCGTATCACTCATACCTGCTCCAAAGCCTGCTGTTGAGCCTGCTGCAGCTCTTTGTTACCTTTAGTGGCCAAGTCGAGCAAAATATTAAGCTCTTCACGATTAAATGGCCGATGTTCCGCAGTACCTTGGATTTCAATAAATGCGCCTGATCCAGTCATAGCAACATTCATGTCAGTCATAGCCTTACTATCCTCAACATAGGGCAGATCAAGCATTGGCGTTCCATCAATTACGCCCACAGAGACAGCTGAAACAGCTTCCTTAAGCACCTTGCGCTTGTCCTTGATATGGTGATGTGCTTGTGCCCAATCAAGAGCATCTGCCAAAGCAACATAGGCTCCTGTGATTGAGGCAGTACGTGTGCCACCGTCTGCTTGCAACACATCGCAATCAATCTGAATTTGATTTTCTCCGAGAGCTTTCATATCTACAACTCCACGCAAGCAACGGCCTATCAGCCGACTAATCTCGTGTGTCCTGCCGCCAATCTTTCCCTTCACTGATTCTCTATCGGTGCGTTGTGACGTGGCCCGCGGCAACATCGCATACTCAGCAGTAACCCAACCAAGACCGGACTCTCTACGCCAGCGTGGCAGTGTAGGGGTGAAAGAAGCAGTACACATCACTCTAGTGTTTCCGCACTCGATAAGCACTGAACCTTCAGGAGCATCTGTCCAATGCCGTGTAATGCGAACAGGACGCAACTCATCCGTTGCACGTCCGTCTGGACGCATCACTTTCCCATTTTCCAACATGTCTTTTATCTGCACCATACAATCACAGCCTTTCATCAGCATTCATGACGCTAACCTGAAAAGAAGACAAGCGCCGATATCTCACGTTATTTGTGGTAAGCACAAAGAATCATTGTGCAGTCAACGCTGTGCGCTTCGGCAAAATCCTATCTATGAGAAAAATCGCCAAGGCCAGCACGAAGAACATTCCCAAATATTCCACGCAATTCAGAGCTGTTTGTTCCCATCCGAGTTCTTGCAGATTGATAAAGCCATAAGGGTATGGATTACCACCCGCTTCAGGACCAGAGTGCGGCCATATTTGAGCCCTAATGAGCACGAAGGCCAAGTAGAACGGGAAGTAGATTAACCAGCTGAGGGTGTAGTGCCATGGGAAACGACGGTGTGGATCAAATAGTAGAAAATCAACAGTCGCCATAATCGGCACGATGATATGTACCATCGTGGTGGTCATCATTCCAAAAGCAAATGCGGTAGTCGCAGGATTCGCTGGCGGCAAAACAAGCCATGCAACCAAACCTGTAACCACAATATTCAACGTCAGACATCCCTTAATCCAGGCTGGCGGTTGGATTCCTTTCAACAACGTTGCGGCTCCAGCCCACAACATCACCACACCGAGAAGCACATTCGTTTGTACAGTGAAATACACCCATCGATTACCTATACCCGACAACCACGCTTCATAAGTTCCAGCGAAGCAGAAGAATGCAATAACAAAGCGGTACAACGCAACAAAAAATCTCATACGCATAGCTTAATGCCCAAATCGTTGTGAAATCGAGCAAGCATACATGCCAGCGAACATCGAGGCAGACTCGAGGAGTAACGAATCTACTGGCGCATACTGCCCATTGAGTACTCTTGTACCCAGAATGTCGAGGATTCGCATGATAACGAGTCCATATTGGACTTCACGAAAAGAGGACACCATGAGTGACGACACGGCACGGAATTCAGTTCGAAACTCGACTGATTACTCATACCCCACAGCTCTAATGACCGATATGTATGAGTACACCATGTTGGATGCTGCCTTACAGGATGGCACAGCTGCGCGCCGATGTGTGTTCGAAGTATTTACTCGGCATCTTCCCGCAGGACGACGTTACGGCGTAGCTGCTGGGCAAGGGCGTATCCTCGACGCGCTGGAATCCTTCCATTTGGGCGAAGATGATCTTCGTTTTCTTGCAGACAAACACATAGTCAGCAAGGAAACTCTTCAATGGCTTGAGCACTTTGAATTCTCAGGAAATATCAGCGGCTATCGCGAAGGCGAAATGTTTTTCCCAAATTCACCAATCCTGCAGGTCGAGGGCAGCTTCGCCGAATGCACACTTCTGGAAACTTTGATTCTTTCAATCCTCAATTACGATTCAGCTGTGGCGTCTGCTGCTTCACGTATGGCCTCAGCAGCAAGCGGCAGACCTTGTATGGATATGGGCGGGCGTAGAACGAACGAATGGTCGGCTGTAGCAGCTTCTAGAGCAGCGGTGGTCGGAGGATTCCAAGGCACAGCGAATCTCCTAGCCGCCAAACTGTATGGTCTCAAACCTATTGGCACTGCGGCTCATTGTTTTACTTTGCTACACGATTCAGAACGAGATGCATTCACGTCCCAAATTAATGCTTTAGGGCTTGATACCACTCTGTTGACTGATACCTACGATATCGAACAAGCGGTAAAAACCGCTGTTGAGGTTGCAGGACCACAACTCGGTGGTGTCCGCATTGATTCGGGCGATCTTGCTTCGTTGGCACAACGTGTACGAAATCAACTGGACGCACTTGGAGCAACAACAACAACTATCACTGTCACCAATGATCTCGATGAATATGCCCTAGCTAGTCTGCAGACTGCTCCCGTAGATTCCTACGGTGTTGGCACGATGCTAGTCACTGGTTCTGGCGCTCCAACGTGCGCGATGGTATATAAGCTGTCCGAACGAGAAGGTTCAGACGGCATAATGGTTCCTGTAGCCAAGAAATCTCCCGACAAAGCTACCGTGCCCGGACGCAAATTAGCATATCGGTCATATGAATATGGATTAGCCGATGGCGAGCATGTCATTTCGGGTTCCGAAGAACAACTCTCAGCGTTCACGCCCAGCGCTGATTGGAAGAATTTGCTGGTTGACTATATGCAAAACGGTAAAGCGGATGCACGTTATCAAGGACATGAAGCAATCAGTATTGCCCATGATTATCGCGCTAAAGCACTATCCGAGCTTCCAATCACTGCTCAAAGCCTTATGAAGGGTGATCCTGTTATACCGACAGAGGTTGTCACTTTGTAGACTTCTGCTTGCCCGGGGCTTGATAATTGACCTGTCTGTCACTATGCCGAGGTATCAAACAGCCAGACTATTGCGAAAAATCAGACCACTGTGGGTGCTGCCCACCGGTATGTACGCTGTGCTGCACAGCCGAGTAATATCTCACTTTTTGCTGCACATGGTGATAAGCCTGTTCCAACGCAATGCGTTGTGCCACAATGGCCTGCTGTCTCTTTCGTAACAGTATGAGCATGTCCCCAATATGCCCTGCCTCGTCAGCTTCATATGCAAAGAATCGACGAATTTCATCAATGGTCATCCCCGCATCTTTGAAACACACAATAGACTCTATACGACCAACATCCTCTGTTGAATATATCCGCTGTCCGCTCGCGGAGCGTTCAATCTCGCCGAGCAAACCACACTCCTCGTAATAACGAAGAGCCGAGGCTTTCATATGAAATCTCTGCGAAAGCTCTTGGATGGTGTATTCAGCCATATTCTTCACCTCATCCTTATCCAGATATTCTCAGATTCATTTGCGTTCAAGTGCACTTGAAGTGACACTATAGCTCTAATGCAGTAAGAAAGTCCTGTTCTGGGATTTGCGCAAAGAGACAAAGGAGCACTCATGGCAGATACCGCCATTTACACGCCATCACGCACACGTTATGAGCACATGCAATACCGGAGATCAGGGCGCAGCGGTCTCAAACTACCTGCGGTTAGTCTCGGATTCTGGCATAACTTCGGCGATACCGGTATGTATGAGCACATGAAAGAGCTGTGTTTTACAGCCTTCGACAACGGCATAACCCACTTCGATTTAGCTAATAATTATGGTCCTAGTGCAGGTGCAGCTGAACGCAACGCCGGACGAATCATTGGTGAAGAATTCGCCAGCTACCGTGACGAGCTCATTGTCAGCACCAAAGCTGGCTATGACATGTGGCCCGGTCCTTATGGTGACTGGGGCAGTCGCAAATATTTGCTATCAAGTTTGGACCAGAGCTTGGAACGTCTCGGATTGAACTACGTTGATATCTTCTATCATCATCGTCCAGATCCCGAAACCCCACTTGAAGAAACCATGGGAGCACTAGCTCAGGCAGTGCACAGCGGCAAAGCTCTATACGTAGGTTTGTCAAATTATGACGGTGCAACCATGCAACGTGCATCAGCCATCCTTGATGAGTTGCATTGTCCTTTTGTGATTAATCAAAATAGATACTCAATTTTTGACAGAAGCATTGAAAACAATGGTCTCTTACACAGCGCCGAACAACTTGGCAAAGGACTTATTACCTTCAGTCCACTAGCACAAGGACTATTAACGGGACGATATCTCAATGGCATTCCAGAAGACAGCCGTATCAAAACAGATGGCCGCTTTCTCTCTGAATCGCTGATCAATGAAGAGCGCTTACAACGAATGAAGGCTTTGAACGATATAGCTCAGAATCGTGGACAGACTCTCGCTGAAATGGCACTCGCATGGATTCTTCGTGATTCATCGGTAACTAGTGTGCTGATAGGAGCCTCAAAGCCTCAACAGATTCTCGACAACATAGGGGCACTGGAAAACACGGAATTCTCTCGTGAGGAACTCAGCAACATTGATGAATTGAGCTTAGACCAGCAGCTGTAACTCGGATACCACACTGTTGAAACGTTTGTGTAGGGATTAAGAAATAGAACCTTTGTGCGAAGCCACAGGAAACCGCAGAATACTGCGGAATCCAGAAAAATGATACGGTACAACAAGACAAATCTCAGTAATAATCCCTACACAAACGACAGCGGAGCATGCACAACGCTAATTTCCACGCTGCATTTCTTCATAAATACGTTTGCAGTCTGGGCAAACGGGATATTGCGAAGGATCATGCTTTGGTACCCATACTTTTCCACACAACGCAACTACAGGCCTGCCCGTTAACCGTGATTGAGCAATACGTTCTTTCGAAACATAGTGTGCAAAGCGATCAGCATCTCCCCCTTCGCTATGCTCAGTTTCTTCTTTAACCTCCGGGCGTTCCAATACTGCTGTGCCCGTGCCCTCGTCGGGACTCGAGAGTGGTGTTTGTGACTCGTCGTAGTTGTTCATCATCATGGATTCCTCGCTGCGCCCATTGGTACTCATGTACTCCATCATAGGAATTGCACACCCCAAACACGGCGCGGGCCGTTCTCCCTGAGCCTATTAGTCGTCTGCGCCAAGTTGGAGACGACATATACCCACGCTGATATAAGCATATGCACTTCATCCCACTTAACGAGTTACTCTTGAGTACATGACTATTGCAGTATGCCCGGGATCTTACGACCCGGTCACATCAGGACATATTGATGTGATCGAACGTTGTGCACGCTTCTTTGGAGAAGTTCATGTACTCGTCGCAGTCAACTCGGCAAAAACACCGTTATTCTCAGAACTGGAACGTGTGCAAATGATTCGAAGGGCTTTGGATGAATCAGGGTATTCAACAGTACATGTCTCTTCCACGGATGGTCTAATAACCGATTATTGCAAGAGTATTGGGGCAACAGTAATTGTCAAAGGTCTGAGGCAAAACGGAGATTACGAAGCTGAATTAGGAATGGCTTTAGTAAACAGACAGCTAGCTGACATTGAAACCGTTTTTCTTCCGGCTGACCCCGTGCGCGAGCACATTTCCAGTTCTATAGTCAAGGATGTGGCCAGACACGGCGGTGACGTAACAGGGATGGTTCCGAATTGCGTTGTTCCGATGCTCGCGAAGGCACTCAACCACGAAAAGAGTCAACGATGATGGCAGACGACACAGCTTCACACGGTACGGTCTCTGATGACACAGCTTCACACGAGCACGTTGGACATGACTTTGTTTCAGATGACACCGGCAAAGTGGTCATTCCTGCACAAGGACCGCAAGACCTCCCCACTCAAACAACAACACCACCACTGTTCAATATGGATGACATACCCGATTTGAGTGAAGGTTCAAACCTATCGCAAAACAACATCCCAGATGACGGCACATCTCAAGAGGAATTCACTACGGTTTATGACATTATCGATGCGATGGATGTCACCTTGGATGAGGGCAAATCTGTATTGTTCACCCCGAACGTAGTAAAGGTGGATCGAGAAGCGCTGAGCTCTCAGATGGCAGAGCTGAAAAAGATGCTCCCAGTTCAGTTGGAAAGGGCATCAGCGCTTATGCGCGAAGCTGAACGCAGACTTGATGCCGCCAGAACACAAGCTAATGCCATAGTTTCTGCAGCGCAAAGCAGAGCCGCAGATATGGTCAAAGAAGCTAACGAGCAAGCTCAATTCCTTGCAGGGCAAGAAAATGTTGTGGCCATTGCACAAGGCAAGGCACACGATATTCTTGAAGATGCACAGACGAAGGCCGATCGGCTGGCTCAGGGAGCAGACCACTATTCGATGTCAATGATGGAAGGCTTGGATCAGCAGCTGGAAAAGTTACAGCATGATGTACACGCCGGTATGACAGTGTTGCAAGAGCGTCAAAAGCAGGCAGCCGAACAACGTCACCACAATGACGTATAGAATCGACAACTCGGAGGGGATATGAGTAGAGCAGAAGATTCCAAATGGGCAGTTAATGTACTCAGTGTTTCGGGACGTCCAGGACAAAGTCTCGAATTGGACGCAGACTTTCCTGCGCCGAGTGGTATTGGCGATCAAATTATTGGTGTGAGCGAAGGCGAATCGGTGCACGTTTCGGGAAGCATCGACTCTATTGTTGACGGATTAATCCTCAATGGGCAGATCACTGCACCTGTGCACGCTGAGTGCACACGCTGTCTTAAACCCTTAAGCAGCGCTTGGGATGTTAATACTGTTGCGTTCTTTTCTTTTGATGTTAGCGATCAAGGAGAGCAACATAACGATGATGCAGATATCATCGCCGGTGAAGACGAGTCAGAGGACGTTTATCCTGTTGCAGCAGGAGGCGCAATAATCGATCTCGAATCACTGTTGAGAGACAACCTAGTTGAATCACTTCCACTGCAGCCCTTATGCCAAGAGGACTGCTTAGGTCTGTGTCCTCAATGTGGAATCAACCTTAATGACAATCCAGAACATACCCACGATATTTCTGATATCAGATGGGCAGCCCTCGAAGGTCTTAAAGCACAACTTGACTCTCAGCAAAACCAGCAATAAGACGCAGCATATACCAAACAACACTGAAGCTATTCGGCTGTTGTAGCTGCATAAAAACCGACACAGGATGACAATGTACGGTTCATGCGCTAGGATACTGAACGCTTAAGCTCAATCATTCGATCGAACAGAGGATATCATGGCACTGCCAAAGTACAAGACCTCGCGCGCAAATACGCATTCGCGCCGCGCGAACTGGAAAACGTCCGCCACAAAAACCGTGACGTGCCCAAATTGTGGAGCACCCGCGTTGCCACATGTGGCATGCCCAAGCTGCGGATCTTTCCGCGGTCGCGTTTACAAGGATGCTATCAAGTCCGTATTCACCAAGTGAATCGACTTGCCAGAACGGTAATAGAAACCCTGCCATCGACGGGTGGCGGGGTTTTTTAATATGCTGATAAGAGCAAGTGCTCTGTATCGGGCACATGGTGAATTCAACAAACGCACCCAGGATGGTGTGGGAAGGCAATCAATGATGAGTCATGAACAAGAATCATCTGCTGTGTTAGGCAATAATGCTGCAGACGAGTTGCTGACCAGACTTGGAAGTTCCATCAGCCCCGAACTGCTGGTGCATGCTCTCACCCACCGTTCCTTTGCACATGAGCATCCCGGAATGCCCAATAATGAGCGTCTCGAATTCTTAGGCGATGCGGTGCTTGAACTGGTTTCTACAGAAACGTTATTTTCCCTTCATCCCGATATGACTGAAGGTTCATTAGCAAAAATGCGCGCAAAAGCGGTTTCAGAGGAAGCACTCTCAGCGATCGCCCGAAAAATCTTGCAATTAGGGCCCTACATACTGCTAGGACACGGCGAAACAGATAGCGGCGGTGCCGACAAAGACTCAATCCTATGCGATACAGTCGAATCTCTCATCGGTGCAGTGTTCCTTGAACACGGCATTGAAGGAGCTCGAATAACAGTTCATCGTTTGATTGACGATACCCTAGCGGAAGTTGCCACCGAAGGTCCTGCACTCGATTGGAAAACATCCTTAACCGTTAAGGCGCATGGTCTCGGCAGGGGCGAGCCACGGTATCGTATGCAAGTATCTGGGCCAGAGTACCAACAAGTCTTCACGGCCACAGTGTTCCTTGGTGAAGAGGATGAAGCACTAGCCACAGGTGAAGGTTCAAGCAAGCGTAAAGCCCAGCTTGCCGCAGCGCAGAAGGCTTGGAACTCTTTGAGTCAACACGATATCAAGTCCGAAAATCTCAATGATAGCAACAACATTCACAAATAACGTCCCGTCATTTGAAACGCGACCCTCAACTGTCGCACTTATGCATACACTATGTAGATACGCACAATAACAACATGCCTCCTGCCACAAGCGGACCGGCATCGCATCTCGAACGTTCACATGGTGACCTGCCGACCGTGATCGTCATGGGATAGCATGTGCATGACACCGTACTCGCAGCAGTGCGAAGTGAGAGGAAATCATGGTACTGCCAACACCATTGCAGGCATTCAGCGGAGTTCCAAGAAGCCGCGAAACATCCGAAACACCAATAACAGAAGGTGAAAAAATGACCGGCGCACAAGCGCTGGTTCGTTCGCTGCAAGATCTGGGTGTCGAAGATGTCTTTGGTATTCCAGGCGGCCAAATCCTCCCAACTTATGACGCGATACACGATGATGTGAAGTTCCGTTTCATCCTTACACGTCATGAGCAGGCTGCTGGCCATGCTGCTGAAGGTTATGCCATCTCTACAGGTCGTGTGGGGGTATGCATCGTCACTTCCGGTCCTGGGGCCACCAATATGGTCACCCCTATTGCCGATGCAATGATGGACTCAGTTCCTTTGGTAGTCATCACAGGACAGGTCGGCGTCAGTGCCATCGGTACAGATGCCTTCCAAGAGGCCGATATCGTTGGTATCACTTATCCGGTTGCCAAGCATTCATTCCTGGTGACTCGGGCACAAGATGTCCCTCGAGTACTTTCAGAAGCCTATTACATTGCGCAATCCGGTCGCCCAGGTCCAGTTGTGGTTGATTTGACCAAAACAGCGCAGATTGAGGACATGTTTTACTCTTGGCCGCAGCGCATGATTTTGCCAGGATACAATCCCACCACTAAGGCACATGGTCATGTGCTTTCCGATGCAGCGCATTTGTTTGCTCAGTCCTATCGACCAGTGCTGTATGTCGGTGGTGGCGCTATGCGCTCTCATGCGTCTAAGCAGGTGAAGCAGCTGGCAGATGTCACCGGTGCTCCCATCGTGACCACTCTCCAATCCCGAGGTATTGTCCCTGATTCTGACCCAGTAACTCTGGGTATGTTGGGTATGCATGGCACAGTCGCCGCAACCGCTGCGGTACAGCGATCAGACTTGCTCGTTGCTATAGGTGCACGCTTCGACGACAGAGTGACTGGTAAGTTGGACGATTTTGCGCCTACTGCACGGGTGATTCACATCGACATTGATCCAGCTGAAATCGGCAAGAATCGACAAGCGGATGTTCCTATTGTCGGTGATGTTGCCGAAGTTCTTGACGACTTGATTCCTGAGATTGAACGAGTGCAAGCCATACAGGGCAAGCCTCGCCTGAAAGCCTGGTGGCAAGTCATCAATGACTGGAAAAAGGATTATCCTGTCGATTATGAAGAACCCACAGATGGTTCTCTAGCACCGCAATGGGTAGTTCAGCAGCTTTCAGCCAAAGCAGACCCCGACACCATTTGGGTCGCAGGCGTCGGTCAACACCAGATGTGGGCCAGTCAGCTCGTTGACTTTGAGAATCCTCAATCTTGGATTTCATCTGGAGGCTTGGGCACAATGGGCTACGGACTTCCAGCGGCAATCGGGGCAAGCATTGGATCAACTCGAGAGTTTGATGGGAACAAAGCTGTATGGCTAATTGATGGCGACGGCAGTTTCCAGATGACTTCTGAAGAATTGGCCACTGCATTTCTCGACCACACACCAATAAAGATCGCTATTCTCAATAATTCGGTTTATGGGATGGTCCGTCAATGGCAAACGCTGTTTTACGGTAAGCACTACTCTGCAACGAATCTTAAGGACGGAGAGCAACAAGCTACACCTTCGCAGGATATCGTAGACATTCCAGATTTTGTGAAACTTGCTGAAGCTTACGGTTGCCTAGGTATTCGCGCATTTACCAAAGAGGAAGCTCTTGAGGCAATTGACGTGGCAAATGCGACTAACGATCGACCTGTATTGATTGATTTCCGAGTATGGAAAGATGCTATGGTCTGGCCGATGGTTCCTGCTGGGACATCGAACGATTCGGTGATTTATAAGCCAGGAGTCGAACCACTACGCGACGCAACAACCACTCCTTCACGAGTGAAATCCACGGAGTCATACACCAACGACGAGAAGAATTAGGAGAGGTGCAAAGCATTATGGTGAACTATCCAGCTTCACGTCCAGGGTCCGAACGTCACACTCTTTCAGTGCTTGTCGAAAATCGTCCAGGTGTCTTGGCCAGAGTATCCGGTCTATTCGCGCGTAGAGCATTTAACATCAATTCGCTTTCGGTCTCACCAACAGAGCGACCTGATATCTCGCGTATCACCGTTACTGCAGATGTTGAAACCGTTCCCCTTGAACAAATCATCAAACAGCTCAACAAACTCTTGCATGTACTCAAAATCGTGGAACTCGACCCCGATAGCACCGTCGAACGAGAGCTGGTGCTGATTAAAGTTGCAGCTAACGAGCATAACCGCTCTGACGTATTAGAGATTGTGCAGTTATTCCGCGTGCGAGTGGTCGACGTGCATCCTGAATCTCTAACAATCGAAGCAACCGGCGCCGAAGGCAAACTCGACGCTTTGCTCGGCTTGTTGGAGCAGTACGGCGTCATCGAATTAGTCCGTTCAGGCGCAGTAGCTGTTACGCGTGGACCGAAGGCGTTAAGCGAGAAGGTCATCGGTTCGACCGTCACCGGTCGCTAACTTCCCACGGCTCCTTATCTGCCTATTCTGAAACTGTGCATATGAGCACGTGAAGCACCTATTTGGTCATGCTTCACGTGCTCATATGCACAGTTTCGAATGTGGAGTCGGCTTGAACCGAATCAGGACTCGATGAGTTCCGACAGCTCGAGCCACTCTTCCTCCAACGCATCGGATTCCTGCGACAATGATTGCAACTGCTCATTAAGAGAATTGAGACCTTCAAAATCGGCCGGGTCATGCTGGGCCATCTGTTGCTCAAGCCCCTCTTTTGACTGTGTAAGCTTGGCTAATCTACGTTCTATGGCGTTCGCTTTTTTGCTGGCTTCGCGTTTGGCTACCCTTTGCGCTTTTGCATCCTGTTGATCTTCATCGTTGGCATTCAACACGACGCTACTACTGTCATCTTGCGATGACACACTTCCGCTTTCTGGCTGCTCAACACCTACGAGTTGCAAATATTCATCCACTCCCCCAGGCAGATGCCGTACCTTACCCTGCAACAGAGCGTATTGCTGGTCAGTAACACGTTCGAGTAAATAGCGATCATGCGATACAACAATCAATGTGCCAGGCCACGTATCCAGCAAATCTTCCATCACCGCGAGCATATCGGTGTCTAAGTCGTTGCCTGGCTCATCCATGATTAATACATTCGGCTCATCAAGCAGAATCAGCAGCAATTGCATACGACGTTTCTGTCCACCTGAAAGATCTTGAATTCGAGTCATCAGCTGAGATGACTCGAATCCTAGTCGTTCCATCAGCTGACCAGGTGTAACCTCTTTGCCTTCCACCATATAGCTGCTTTTATATCTAGCAAGAATTTCTTGGATTCGATACGGACCAAGCTTTTCAAGTTCATCTAGACGCTGTGTAAGCACAGCAAACTTCACTGTTTTACCGATATGCACTCGACCGACAGTTGGTTTCAATGTGCCGTCTATGATGCTGAGCAGTGTTGATTTCCCAGCGCCGTTGGCACCGACGATACCGAAACGATCCCCCGGGCCAATCAGCCAAGTCACATCATCAAGAACTTTTCGTCCGCTGATAGTTACTCGCTTAGCCGCTGATATTTCAGCTTCTTGATTGATGGAGCTCGCATCAGTCTCATCTATGTGTTGCTTGGAGTGCTCATCAACCAGTATGTCAACAGAACCGGTTAGCGGGGCCTGCGCATAAGGTGAGTCAACCACATTAGCAATCTGAGCAGTTTCATCATCACTATGCTGATAAATCTGTGTCACATCAAGCAGATCTACTACCTGTTTGCCCAAACGTGAAGTCGCCATTTGTCGAAGCTCTAAAGCGTTACGCATTGGCGGCACATCTGCTATCAACTCATTAGCCGCTTTAACATGGAATTTTTGCTTAGTTGCGCGAGCTCTGGCACCACGTGTGAGCCATGCTAATTCTTTTCGAGCAAGATTTCTGCGTTTGTTCTCCATCACATCAGCTTGTCTGTCACGTTCCACGCGTTGCAGCATATAGGCGCTATAACCCCCCTCAAAAGGATCTATAGTACCGTCGTGAACTTCCCACATACTCTGGCACACTTCGTCCAAGAACCAGCGATCGTGGGTAACTAGGAGTAGCGCACCGCTACCTTTTGACCAACGAGACTGCAGATGTTCTGCCAACCAGTGGATAGTAACGATATCCAAATGGTTGGTTGGCTCGTCCAATGCGAGAATATCCCAGTTATGGAGCAGGAGTCTTGCAAGATCGGCTCGTCTGCGTTGCCCACCTGAGAGTGAAGCAACTTTAGCATCGAGACTAATACCACCTAGCAATGCCTGCACAATATCGCGCGAGTCTGCATCGGCAGCCCACTCATAATCCTCTCGATTTTCTAGAGCTGCTTCGCGCACGGTCATTGCATCGTCCAGAGGATCACGTTGATCAAGCATGCCAAAACTGAGACCGTTGCGTCTAGTGACTCTGCCATCGTCAGGCTGCTGTGCTCCCGAAAGCAACTGCAGCAAAGTGGATTTACCTCCACCATTGCGACCGACGATACCGATACGATCGCCTTCAAATACGCCTTGTGTCACATCGGTAAAAATTGTTGTTGTGGCGAAGGAGAGGTCCACATGTTCAAGTCCCAAATCATATATCGGCATGATTCTCCAATGTAGCCGCATGCTTGCACAGATATTGTTGATTCATCTGACAATTTGCGAAGTCTGTCTAATCAAACGCTGCGCCTAGCGCTGCACTCGTATTTTCATAAACTGCTATTTCTATAACAGCTTACAGACATGCTATATATAAGCTTTAGCGCTGTAGATAGGCAGCATAGGTGGAACAGCGCGCTGCAAATCCTGAGAAGACCGAATCAGCCAAAGGCTGTAACTGAGTATTGAATTCAGCAAAATCGTCTCGAATCTGCGAAATCTGTGACTTCTTTAGACCTTTAGTCATTGCGGGCTCCGCGAGCCACTCTTCGAGCAATGGTCCACTCACTTCAAGGTGAAATTGCATAGCTAATGCCGAACCTATGCGAAATGCCTGAACTTTGGTCTGATCTGAGCGCGCCAACGGCTCAGCACCTTCAGGCAAACCAACGACATCATGGTGCCAATGCAATACATGCAATTGTTTGCTCCACATAGAGAAATAATCGTGTTGCGCGAGTCGCTTAATTGGAGCAAAGCCAACCTCATCAACAGCTCCTGGTGTGAGTTTCGCACCCAGCGCTGTAGCGATAATCTGTTGCCCTAAACACACACCAATAACTGGTTTCCCTACACTTATTGCGGCGCGAGCGAGTTTAGCTTCTTTTTTTAAGCCTGGGTACTGTTCAAAATCTGTCGCCCCCATTGGGCCACCCATAATAACCAGACCAGCTATGTCCTGGAAATCAGGCAGGTCAGGCTTAACTTGATGAGTGATATTCATGGTCGTAGTCTGCAGACCAACGTCTTCTAAACATTCAAGAATCCTGCCGGGTTTTTCCCATTGCGCATGTTGAAGAATAAGCACCTGAGGTTTTGGCATACCTCTATTGTGTCATCACTTATGTAAATCGCGAATCAGGAAGGCAGTATGTCATCCCCTTCCCCCTTGCTCTTGTCGTTCATCGTGCATATTCTCAATTACATGACCACACGCCAGAAATCGCTTGTTTCCAGCACCTCAGCAGCATCAAATCTGCGCCTATACGACACAGCGAGTCACCAGGTTGAGCCTTTCACTCCGATTACTCCAGGCGAAGTTGGCATTTATGTGTGCGGTGCTACCGTTCAGAGTTCTCCTCATGTGGGGCATATCCGAGCCGCCGTAGCATTCGATGTGGTTCGACGCTGGTTCATGAAGCTTGGATACAAGGTTACATTTGTACGCAACGTCACAGATATTGACGACAAGATTATCGCTAAAGCCGCTGCTGCAGGCCAACAGTGGTGGGAACGTGCATACATTTACGAACGCGAGTTCACTCACGCTTATGACACTCTTGGGGTATTACCCCCTACATATGAACCTCGCGCCACAGGTCATGTGCTCGACATGGTCGATCTGATTCAACGAATTATTGATAAGGGGCACGCATATGTAGTTCCTGACGAACAAGGCAATCCTTCTGGCAATGTGTACTTCGATGTCGATTCCTGGCCAGAGTATGGGGCCTTGACACATCAAGAGACTGGAACGCAGGCAGCAGACGATAGCGCAGCAGTGGCAGATCGTATGGGACCAAGTATTGATGCAATTGGTGACGACAAATACAATCCTGTCGATGCTGCTGATAGCTCTGATCGCAAACATAGTCCGCGTGATTTCGCTTTGTGGAAAGCCCCCAAGGAGAGTGACCCTCAGACGGCGCGTTGGCAGACACCCTTCGGTGTGGGCAGACCTGGTTGGCACATCGAGTGCTCTGCTATGAGTCACCGTTATCTTGGCGATAGCTTCGACATCCATGGTGGTGGTTTGGATTTGCGCTTCCCTCACCACGAAAATGAGATGGCTCAGTCTCATGCAGCTGGATGGGGCTTTGCCAAACATTGGATGCACTCTGCTTGGGTAACACAAAAGGGTGAAAAAATGAGCAAGTCTCTTGGTAATGGGCTTGCCGTCACAGCAGTATTAGATGCTCATCCAGCTTGGGTAGTTCGGTACGCACTCGCCTGCGTACAGTATCGATCAATGTTGGAGTGGAGCGATCAAACGCTCAACGAAGCGTCAAGTGCCTTTGAGAGGATTTCAAACTTTGTTGAGAGAGCTGGTGCTGCGCTTGGAGAGCAACCCAATCGTATGGCAATCGAGGATGTGAACGCTGATAGCTTGCCCGCAGACTTCGTGACAGCTATGAATGAAGACATTAATGTGTCGGGCGCGCTAGCAACAATTTTTGCAACTATTCGTAGCGGGAACACCCTGCTGTCACAACTCGATGACAAGCTGGACCAGCAATCTCAACTCGATACTCTTCGCCTCACCCTGATACAGGTGCGCGCGATGCTTGACGTGTTCGGACTTGACCCACTCTCTGAACAATGGGCCTCACATACATCCATAGATGAGCAGGATTCACACGAGAGCGTGCTAGACACATTGATTCAAGAGCAGCTCGAAGCCCGCACACAGGCACGCATCAACCACGATTTCGCTAAGGCTGACGCTATCAGAGATGCACTGAGTGCTGCCGGCGTGCTTATTGAGGACACCCCGAATGGCTCGTCTTGGAGTCTCAAACACTGAATCTCATACAATATTTGCGCCGAGATGCTTTTTGTGTAGGGATTTTATCTTGAATCGCAACTATGGAATCGGCACCATTGTTGCAATGGTGCCGATTCCATCATCAGATATGACGCTGATAATTTCAAATCCCTACACAAACGACAATCTATGCCGTTTCGACCTTAGAAACCACCCTGTTCAATGCGCGAAACGCTTGAATCAAGCCCTTCTTTAGCTAGGTAATAACTCAACGGTTGTAAGTCCTCAGCTTCATAGCGCCTACGGAATTCTGCAATCTGTTCTGGAGTGCTAATACGAGGGTCAAGTTCCAACATTTCAGCTGGTAGTGGACGGTCGCCACTAATTTTTGCGTCGATAAGGACAGTCTTGCCTTCGCTAATATCTTTCATAGCGTTCTCAAAAACATCATGTACTTCTGAGATTGCAGTAATCGTATAGCCCACGGCTCCCATTGACTCAGCCAATTTGGCATAGTCAATATCCATAAACTGCACACCCAAGAAACCAAGATTGGTGTCTTCCTGTTCATCCTTGATGAAGCCATACTGCTTGTTTGCAAACACCACGTTGATAATGGGGAGATGATATTGCACTTCGGTCGCTAAATCTTGCATCACCATGTTGAAGCCGCCGTCTCCAGCGAGGTTCCACACCTGACGATCAGGAAAATCAACCTTGGCCGTTAACGCGCCTGGAATACCAATACCCATAGTGGCAAACAGTGATGATGTACGCCACATCTGCTTAGGATTCATATGAAGGTGTCGGATCGAAGTTTGAGTAACGTCACCAACATCAACTGAAAAAATAGCATCCTCTTGCGCATGCTCATTGATGGCATCATAAATCTGATAGAGCTGAAGATCCCCTTCGCGCTTCTTCTCTAACTTATGTACATAAGCATTCCAGTTAGCAACATTAGCTAAATTAGCTCTCCACCATCCGGATTCAGCTTTCTCATCAACATCCTCGTAAATAGCGCGCAACGCATCACCAGCGTCGCCAAGAATTGCCACATCTGCATTGTGTCTTTTGCCAAGTTTGGCGGGGTCAATATCGATCTGAATGAATTTGCGCACATTCTTAAACAGATTGGAAACTTCTGCAAACGGGTAATTACTTCCCACAAAAAGCACCGTATCTGCCTCGGGGAATACCTCGACGGAGGGCTTAGTTGACACGCGATTCGGGCTACCGAGAAGAGCTTCAAAGTCTGATGGAAAATTATCAAAGCTAATACCTGTATTTGCCAAAGGTGCCTTGATTTTCCGGCACAAATCCATCACTATTTGGGATTCGCCACGAGTTCCGACGCCAGCGAAAATCAACGGGCGCTCGGATGCATTAAGCAATTCGACAGCTGCCGCTATATCTACAGTATTCAGTATTGGTTTAGGGTACCTTCGGAATGAGTGTGCCGCTGAATACCATTCGTCAGCAGGGATATCCTCCCAACCAAGATTTACAGGTATTTGCACCACTGCAACCCCATTTTTGGAATACGCTTGACGAATAGCTTCGTCAATCACATGAGGCATTTGAGCTGCTGTGGAAACCTGTCGATTGTATATAGCTACATCGGCGTAAATCGGGTTCTGATTCATTTCTTGGAAAGTATCCATATTCAGTCCAGCCGTACCGAACTGACCAATCAATGCCAGTACAGGTACATGCTCTTCTCGCGCATCATACAAACCATTTAGGGTATGTGTACCTCCTGGTCCCGCAGAACCGAAGCACACACCAATATGGCCTGTATATTTAGCGTGCATTGATGCCGCCATAGCACCGACTTCCTCATGCCTGACTTGAATATAATCAATGTTCTCGCGTTCAACATACAGAGCATCCATTATGGAGTTGATTGATCCGCCTGGAATGCCATACAGATGTTTCACGCCCCAGGATTCCAGAACCTTAACAGTTGCAACACCTGCCTTAATGGTTCCTTCCTTGTGCTGGTTCGCCGTTGTGCTATCGAATCCAAACTGAATGACGTTCTTGGCCATGATCGCTCCTTTGCGTCGATTGTGTCTGCCCTTTGTGCAGATTTTTTTCTGGTGTACAGTTCAGCTGCGAAAGCACTCCCCCAAGGCTTCATTGTCGGTTATACAGCACTGTTTACCGCCAATTCTTGAGTGCCTCACTGCACCGCTACAAACACATTAACATCGCAATCTCAGCAACAGTCCGTAGCACTGTATGAGCTTCATCACACATCACTTAGTGTCAGCACTCCACATGCTCTCGCGAGACTTTCACGCTTAGCACCAGCAAATCTCCGACCAGACCGTTAGACTTATATCACTATGGCTGCTTTCACTTCTTTGACCGATAGACTATCCGGAGCTTTCAAACATCTGCGCTCCAAGGGCAAACTCACACCCGCAGATATTGATGCCACTATTCGAGAGATTCGTCGCGCACTGCTAGATGCTGATGTCGCTCTCGATGTGGTCCGCTCTTTCACTGCTCAGGTGCGTGAACGAGCATTGGGTGAGGAAGTCTCCAAAGCTCTCAATCCTGCACAACAGATTGTGAGCATTGTCAACGAAGAATTGACAAAGGTTCTCGGTTCAGGGGTAGATCGCCCACTGAACTTTGCTAAGAAACCACCCACAATCATTATGCTTGCAGGTCTGCAAGGTGCTGGTAAAACCACCTTGGCCGGCAAATTGGGGTATTGGCTGAAAGATACGGGTCACACGCCCCTGCTGGTTGCTGCAGATTTGCAGCGCCCTAATGCTGTCACACAGCTTCAGGTAGTCGGTGAGCGTGCAGGTGTCCCTGTATATGCACCAGAACCAGGGGTGCAATCCGGCGCATCTGATGTGGTTTCTCCTGGCCAGTCCACTGGCGACCCTGTGAAGGTCGCTCGTGAGTCGGTGCGCTTGGCTCAAGACAAACTGTACGACACCGTCATAATCGACACCGCAGGTCGTCTCGGCGTTGACCAAGAGCTCATGACTCAAGCTCGCAATATTCGCGACGCTGTGCAGCCCAATGAGATTCTCTTCGTCATCGACGCCATGATTGGTCAAGATGCTGTGCAGACAGCCAAAGCCTTTGATGAGGGCGTCGATTTCACTGGCGTGGTGCTTTCCAAACTTGATGGTGATGCACGCGGCGGTGCAGCACTGTCAGTAGCCAGTGTCACGGGTAAGCCAATTCTGTTCGCTTCAACGGGTGAGGGTCTCAAAGACTTTGAAGTCTTCCACCCTGACCGTATGGCTTCGCGCATCCTCGATATGGGCGATATTCTTACGCTAATCGAGCAAGCACAAAAACAGTTCGATGAGGAAGAAGCACGTCAAGCTGCAGAGAAACTGTCTGAAGGTAATTTCGGTCTTGACGACTTCATGGCGCAGCTCCAACAAGTTCGTAAACTTGGATCAATGAAGAGTCTTCTCGGCATGATCCCGGGTATGGCTCAACACCGCAAAGAACTCGAACAATTTGACGAGAAGGAAATTGATCGAACCGAAGCTATCATCAATTCGATGACTCCTCAGGAACGACACGAGCCAAAAATCATTAACGGTTCGCGCCGTGCTCGTATCGCTTATGGTGCAGGCACTACTGTTTCAGCGGTAAATGGGTTGTTACAACGTTTCGAACAAGCTTCCAAAATGATGCGGCGTATGAGCAACGGCTCTCGTAGTATGCCGGGGATGCCAGGCATGCCAGGCATGCCAGGCATGGGCGGTGCTGTGGGCGGAGGCAAGAAAAGCGGCAAGAAGTCTAAGAAACGCAATTCCAAATCAGGCAACCCTATGAAACGTGAGGCCGAAGAAAGAGCGTTGCGCGAACGCCTTAGTACGAACAGCACAAAATCTTCAGGTTCAGCATTTAGCAAGAAAGCTCAGGGTCCCGATGGCATGCCGGAGTTGCCCCCTAATCTAGGTGGCGGCCTTGGTGGTCTGCTAGGCAACTAAGAAGACTTATGTTCCTTTGGCTCTGCTGTGCAGTGATTGCCTTGTGGATGGGGTTGCGACACATTCCAACTCGCTGGGATATGTACCGTCCACTGCCTGAACTCATTGCTTTGATTCCCCTGCTATGGATACCAACTCTGGTGATCTTGGCAATCGCGATTGCTTATTCATCGTGGTCTCAGGGCGTTATAGCCGTCCTGCTGCTCTGTATACAGCTGCTCTGGCATAGCATTATGTATGTTGATTTGCCGAAACCTCTTCTCAGGATCTGCGGTGTGTCACAGCGACGGAATTATCACAAACAGCGACCAGAACTTGTTCCCTCCACAAACAACGCTCAAGAGACAACGACAGAGCTGTCAACATCGGTACTACATGTGATGAGCCTTAATTGCCGATTTGGTCGCGCTGATGCACAATCTATTCGCAAGGTGGTGACTAGCAATCATGTTGATGTGTTGGCACTACAAGAAGTTACCCCTGAGCTGCTTGATGCTCTAGAATCAGCAGGCGTACATGCTGAGTTGCCATTTACTGTTACTGGTACATCTCGTGACGATGACAACGGCGGCAGTAATGCCCTCTTGCTACGTTATGAGCCCTCAGAAAGCTCAGAATCTTCTATCAATTTACCCGCGGCTGCAGTTCCTGCGGCAACGTTGAGCATTAATAATAGAAAGATTCGTTTTGCATCGGTACACCCTAAATCGCCAGGACGCGGTGGCCGATTTTGGCATCAGGGTATTTCTCAATTAGGCGAATTAGGCAATTACGACGAGACTTCTTACACCACAGACTCACCTAACATCTCTCTTAACGACACCGTTGTTCTTGGCGATCTCAATTCAAGTATGTATCATCCCGTATTCAGACAGATGCTGCAGAACTCGCGCTTTCTCGACTCCTCGTATGAGCTTTGCGACGGATATCATCGCACATTCCCCTCGTCATGGAAGGGTGTGCCCGCACTTATCGAGCTAGATCACGTGCTGTTCACACCAGGTGTATACCCCATAAAACTTGTTCCTTTAGCGATTCCAGGCAGTGACCATCGTGCTGTTCTCGCCACCCTTGGTATCGTGTAAACGCAACAAGCACAGCTACTAAGCAGATTCCCTCGCTCTCGCTGGTGCAGCCGTCTTCTTAACTCACTACGCATTAACTTCGTGCCCCATGTAACGAGGTATTTCTGTATAAACCAGACACCAATATGGCGGATATGGCGACCGGCCACAGGTACCTCGCAGACCCTACAACACGGAGAATAGGTAATCACCACACCGGAGTAGCGGAAAATACAGCGGTATGCCTATAATTACCCATTGTTATTCATGCGGACGGCGCCCTCTAACCCCGTACGTATGAGGACACGCTGAACGGATGTATGTGCCCCACACATGTATCACGCGAAGCACCCAAGTTAACAAGGAGAGCCATTTTGGCAACCAAGATTCGTCTGAAGCGTCTGGGCAAGAAGTTCTATGCCTACTACCGCATCGTGGTCGTAGATTCACGCAAAAAGCGTGACGGCAAGGTTATCGAAGAGATCGGTACATACGATCCCAACAAGCAGCCTTCATTGATCCAGATTGATTCCGAACGAGCACAGTACTGGCTCGGCGTTGGCGCACAGCCAAGCGATGCAGTATTCAATATGCTGAAGATTACCGGTGACTGGCAGAAGTTCAAGGGCCTTCCTGGTGCAGAAGGCACGTTGAAGACTCCCGAAACCGGCGCTGATGCAGAAACTCGTATTGAGCAGGCCGACAAGGAAGCACAGAAGCTGAAGGCCGCCAAGTCTGAAGCAGATGCGAAGGTTAAGGCTGAAGCCGCAAAGGCTGCAGAAGAAGCTCCTGCACAGGAAGCCGCTGAAGCAGCATCCTCCGAAGAAGAGGCCAAGTAACATGCTCGCGCAGGCAGTCGAACATCTCATTAAGAACATCGTTGATTTTCCCGACGATGTCTCCGTTAAATCCAACGAGAACACCCGCGGAGAGTTGCTCCGAGTGCGTGTAAACCCTGAGGATATCGGTCGTGTTATCGGTCGTAGCGGGCGTACAGCTAATGCGATTCGTACCGTGGCTCAGGCTTTGTCCGACCACAAAGTACGCGTCGACATTATGGATGTACGTAGGTGAACGGCTGACGTGAACGAACATTACAGCAGTGACGACCCTCAGCAGCAAGAGCTACTGAGGGTTTGTCGAATCGGCAGAGCACAGGGTCTTAAGGGCGAGGTGAATGTTTTGGCATTCACTGATGAACCTGAGCGTCGCTTTGCCCCAGGCGCCACCCTTTTCACTCAAGACGGCCGTACTTTCGTGGTCTTGCGTTCCAGAAGTTTCAAACTGCGATGGATCGTACTGTTTGAAGGTGTGGAAGATCGCACGGCAGCAGAAGCTCTCAATGGCACCGAGCTCTTCTGCGAAGCAGATTCAGCAGAAACCATGGCGGAACAAGACGCATGGTATCCATCTGATCTCATCGGTTTGCAAGCGCGACTAGTTGACGGCAATACTTTTGGCCTACCTGAGAACACTCTTGTAGGAACAGTCAGCGACGTACTTGAAGGCGCTGCTCAATCCATTCTAGAAATCACCTCTCGCTCAGCCGAAGGTGATGAGGTGAAGTCCCTCGTTCCATTCGTTGATGAAATCGTCCCCGAGGTTTTTCTGGATGAAGGCTACATCACTCTTGATCCTCCAGGCGGGCTCATCCCTGACCCGCAATCTCATAGCTAATTTCTCACCTTCACGATTATCTTCTCTCCCTGAACTGTGCGAAACAGCACGTCAGGTGGCTCGATTTGCGGCTCCATCATGCCAAGTTCCACAGTTTCAATCCGTATGGAATGAGCAAAGTGTGCAACATGGCATACGACACGCCGTAAATGTAATACCTTGCGTGCTACATCGCACACTTTCAGGAAGGAAATGGCACAGTTTCAGATATGGTGAATCATATGCGTATCGATATAGTCTCTGTTTTCCCCGATTATTTCCACAACCTTGATATCAGCTTGTTGGGCAAGGCACAAGAACACGGGCTACTGCAAGTTGAGACACACAACTTACGAGACTGGACTCACGATATCCATCATTCTGTGGATGATACTCCCATCGGTGGTGGGGCCGGCATGGTGATGAAACCAGAAGTGTGGGCAGATTGCCTCGATGAACTCTTAACTGTGAACAAGGGCGCAGACACTGCAACCCAACGCGAATCTTCTTCTGCCATACTGATACTTCCAAACCCGTCAGCACCGCTATTCACACAACGTGACGCAACTGAACTCTCTCATGCAGAACATCTGATTTTCGGGTGCGGACGATACGAAGGATATGATGCCCGTCTCCCCGAGCATTATCGTCAACAACATATCGATGTTCGGGAATATTCAATCGGCGACTATGTGCTCAATGGCGGCGAAGTCGCAGTATGCGTGATGCTTGAGGCAATTACCAGATTGTTACCTGGTTTCATGGGCAATCCCGACTCCATCATCGAGGAATCCTATACCGGCGCTCAGTCCCTGCTCGAGCATCGCCAATACACTAAACCAGCATTGTGGCGCGGCCATGAGGCACCACAGGTTCTTTTGAGCGGCGATCACGCCAAAGTTAATCGTTTCCGCAGAGATGATGCTCTAACCCGAACCAGCGAAATCAGACCGGATCTCATTGAATCATTGAACTGTGCAGAGCTAGATAAAGCCGACCGCAAAACCCTCATAGCACTTGGCTGGGAGGTCAGCGGAGTGCACCCAAAAGCGCTCAACTAAGGATATACAGCTCACTGAGCTGCACGTAGCGAACTCGGTGCTTTTAGCGAGCTCTTTTCATGTAGTACAACCCAGTATGTGCAGTGAACCCAGTATGTGCAGCACTCGAAGCGTTGATCTTCTTCACACCACAAGAATCGGCTTATCACCAATTCTCAGTGTCTCGGAAAACCTAGAGAGTCTGTCTTCTGCTACACACACGGCTCACTCACGAACAATCAGAGACCAATAACCTTGACACGCTCGTCAATCGGTTGCTTTTCTTTGCCCTGAGCACGTGTGGAAACTCCACCGAATGGCATCTGAGCAATCAGACGCCATGTTGCTGGAATATCAAACTCTTCCGCAACTGCCAGGTCAATCAGCGGATTGTAATGCTGCAGGCTGCCACCCAGGCCAGCTTCGCTCAGCGCAGTCCATACCGAAAGCTGAAGCATGCCACTCGCCTGCTGGGCCCAAATTGGGAAATTCTCGGCATATGCAGCGAACTTTTCGGCAAAGCCATTCGTTACTTCGGAATCATCAAAGAAGAGTATGGTCCCCTGCCCTGCAGCGAAAGAAGTCATTTTTTGTTCAGTGGGCTCGAATGGTTGATCTTCAGGAACCACGCCACGCAGTGCCTTACGAGTGATATCCCACAGCTTCTTGCTTGCATCACCGAACAGTACCAGTACGCGCTGCGACTGGCCATTAAATGAGCTGGGAACCTGCAAAGCAACAGCTTTAACCAAATCAGCAACCTCTTCATTGCTTAGACTCGAGGTTTCTGTTAGAGCGTATTCCGAGTGTCTGGTGCTCAGTGCTTTGACAATACCGCTTTCGACTGCCATATGAATCTCCTTATAATTGACGTTTATCAACGTCATTGACGTATCTACATGTCTAAGATTAGGATTACTTCTAACCTTTCAGCCTGTAAAGAAGCACCAAGCAACATCAGCTGTTTCACTAACATTTTGTCAGTGCCATCGCTATCATATACCTTAACTTTTTCATCAAGCACGCGTATCGTCTGAGAGTTCAAAGTCTCGTTCTATGTAATACACAGCCGTTTCACCATACATTTTGTGTTGTCGCACTCCCCAACCCTGTGGAATTTCAGGCTCAGGCGAACGCGCGGAACGCTCGACGACCAGCACACCATCTTGTTGAACGAGTCCACCATCAAGCAGCTGAGAAATCACCGATCGTATATCATCATCGCTCAACGCATATGGTGGATCCATGAACACCACGTCAAAAGCTTTTCGCGGTACATCATCTGTCGCATGAGAGTCAGAACGTACAAAACGTTCAACCGTGTTGCGCATCACCTTCGCTGAGTCAGTCGTAAGCCATGAGGGGTTGCGTTGAAGCGCCTTCAACGATGCTGAAATCAGTGAAGCAGCTTGAGCTCCCGATTCGATGGCAAGCAGCTCATGCGCGCCACGAGACAAAGCTTCGATTCCCAAAGCTCCCGTGCCTGCGTATAGATCCAGTACTCTCGCGCCCTCGATTTCCCCATATGATTCGAGATGTGAAAAAATCCCCTCTTTTGCTCTGTCTGTGGTTGGTCGAGTCCCTGATTTGGGAGCAGTCAACTGAAATCCCTTGAATCTTCCCGAAACGATACGCATATTTCCATTATCCGATGAATACCGCCAAACTGCTACCAAAACGCCGTCACCACATCACCTCGCGCACAGAGATAACCAGCTAGTGACTCCGATTGCATAACTTATCAGGTGGTAGCAAGGAAGGATTCATTACCTCGCATAAAATCCAATACTGCTCCTGCAAGCGATGTTTCTTGAGACAGTTCGGGGTCTTTTGCTAGCAACTCAGCGGCTTGTTTACGCGCACGAACCACTACATCTGCATCCTTGACCACGCGAAGGAGCTTCAGCGATGAATGACCGCCAGATTGGGCATCCCCAAGCACATCGCCTGCTCCACGCAATTCCAAATCAGCTTGAGCTATTGCAGTGCCGTCACTCGAATGCTCAATAATCGCCAAACGCTGAGCCGCTATAGAGTCTTGCTCTGCGCGGGAAACAAAAAATGCCCAGCTGTTAGTTCCTCCTCGACCTACACGCCCTCGTAACTGGTGCAACTGAGAAAGACCAAAACGGTCAGCATCGAACACTACGATACAACTGGCTTGGGGTACATCCACACCAACCTCAATCACTGTGGTTGCAACAAGAACTGGACTCTCTCCAAGAGCAAAATCATGCATAACCTGTTGTTTAGTCCCATCATCATCGCGTCCCGTGAGCGAGGCAATACGTATACCTTGCAACTGAGGTAAGGCCTGCAGACGCCGCTCAATTTCCTCAACTGAATGCAACGCCAGAACGCTGCTCTCCTGATCTGATTCATCAACGGGCAACAGACTCACACCCTGCGGATCTTCCTCAACTTCACTGGTGTCGTCTATACGAGGGCACACAATATACGCTCGCTCCCCAGACTCAATGCGTTGGCGAATATGAAGGAACATGCGACTCATAGTGCCACTATCAGCCTCTTGCACCACAATGGTGCGAATCGGTTTACGGCCTCCTGGCAACTCGCGCAATTCAGAAATATCTAAATCCCCAAACCACGTCAATGCTGCAGTGCGAGGTATTGGCGTTGCCGTCATGATTAACAAATGAGGTGCAATGTCGTTCTTGCGTCTCAAAGCTTCTCGCTGCTCCACGCCAAAACGATGCTGTTCATCGATAACTACTAGAGCAAGATTCGGCGCCTGAAAGGTTGTCGAGAAAGCGGCGTGCGTAGCAACAACGATGCATGGCTCGCCGCTAGCTGCTAAAGCCAGAACCTTACGACGCTGAGCCAGTCGCATACCACCGGTTAGCAGCACCACAGGAATGCTAGCTGCTGTGGTGCTTCCCGTTGTCGCTAAGGCACTAGCTGGGAGTTTCTGGATCATTGAGGATATTGTCTGATAATGCTGTTCTGCAAGTACCTGAGTCGGTGCTACCAGAACTGCTTGATTTCCAGCATCTACGGCCTGCAACATGGCTGCAACACAAACAACTGTCTTGCCTGAACCAACCTCGCCTTGAAGCAAGCGTTGCATAGGATATTGCTTCGCCATGTCTTGCTCAATGGACGCTATAACTTCGCGCTGTCCACCGGTGAGATCAAACGGTAAAGAAGATATGAACTCTCGCGATAAGGTATGTTCCTCATCGAAGGGACATGCATACCCTGGCGTGGCACGCACTCCCTCACGGGAACGCAGGAGTGCAGTCTGAGAGATAAAAGCTTCTTCAAATCGTAGAGTTTCAATAGCCTTGGCAAACTCCGCCGCGCCAGATGGCTCGTGCATACCCACAAAAGCTTCAGCACGATGTAGCAGTCCATTAGAGACTCTGACGGGCTCGGGCAAGATATCAGGAATTGCTTTGCTGAGATCTGTTGCGGAAATCATGCGGACACCAGATGCGGAACTATCCACAGCCGCCACCTCATCTTGCGGTTCAGATGGAGAGGCTGTATGAGGCTCATTGCTATCCGACAATGTTTGCAGCATACTCACAATGGACTCATGAATGTGTTCAGATGAAATTCGCGAATTCGCGTGATACACCGGTCTTGGACGCGATACTCGCGTCAGCCCTTCCTGAGCTGAAGCTACATCCTTCCCGACAACTAAAGTCTCTGGATGCGTAAACTGCAAACGATCATTGAAGAAGCTCGAGTCACCCTGCACGACGAGTTGAGTACCTTGTTCCAATCTTGAACTCAGCCAATCCACAAAATGCTTCTTATAACTAAAAAACACCAAATTCGCCGATGATGGCTTTGCACCATGTTCTACAGCAAATGCCGAATCTTCAACAAGCGCTTCAACCCTGTACCCTCGCCGAGCCGCTAGAGGACGAACTCTAAGTTCTTGCACCGTGCCGGCAAAAGCAGCTGACGCCCCCACAGATATATCACGAAGAGGGAGGATAGGAACAGGATCTGCCACTCTAAATGGATAATAGGTCACAGCATCCAAAACGGTCAGCACGCCAAGAGATTTGAGCGCTCCAACACGACGTCGGTTCGTCATCAACGAAGAAACCGTGGTGTCTAAGGAAATACTCATACCTTCTATTGTCACCATTCAACTCGACACACACGCAATACGTCAGCCAAAACAATTTGTGTAGGGATTGCTGTTGATTTCATCAGTATTCACATTGGAAATCAGCCATTTATCAGAGCTGATATCTCATTGCTGATTACAAATCCCTACACAAGTGCTAAAAGCATGCGATTTGGGCAAAATAATATCCCCATGACCGAAGCCATGGGGATATACGCGAATGCCGCTTGGCACGAATCAGGCTGCTACACGCTGAATCTTGCCTGCTTTGAGGCATTTTGCACATACGCGCACACGTACGTTCTGACCTTCAACAGTGGTGCGAACCGCCTGAAGATTCGGACGGAAGGTGCGCTTATTGCGGATATGCGAATGCGAAACGGAAAAACCGGTCTGCGGTCCCTTACCGCACACTGCGCAACGAGCTGCCATGTTGACTCCCTAGAATCGTTAACGTTCAAGTCTTTGGTATTCGTCTTGTCGACAAGCGACTGGCCGAACACACAACTTCACTAGAATAGCGCCTCCTGCACAGATGCGCAACTCCATGTAAATCGCTGTCATTCAGAGTGCCTGTTCACAACACTACGATTTCTTGTGTACCCCATCATCCAAAGCTTCGAAAATAACGCTAGTTACGCCGCACAGCAGTCCCCCGATGACCCAAGCCATCCAGAAGGGCAGATTCAGACCAAAAAGGCTGATACTGAGAGACCCACCGAACATCACGGTAAGCGCGACGATAGTAGCCAAAATCATAATCACGCCGCAAACCGCACCGTTTATGCGCTCATATTTGCCAGATGAGTTGTGCGACGCCTGCTCCTGCTCAGATTCGCGGTTGTATTCGTTAAGATCAAGCATCCCATGGCGCACTCCAAAAAGAATGAGACAGAAGGTGCCGATGCTCACTGCAAGCAGCAATACCGCGGTCGCTGCATTCGACCATCCTTGTGCTCCGGATTCTGTCTCAATCATGGCATCGGAGAAGATTAGTATAGCCACTCCTGCCAAGATGCAAGCAATACCGGTGACCACACCGACAGCGAGCTGTCTGGCCGACCTCGCGTGATCCTCATCTGAATAGAAGTTCTCGACGAAAGGATGTTTCCGCCTGAATTCGGCATGGCTCATTCCTGCTGGAATAATCAAAGACAAGCCGATCACGATCCCTATAAACAATATCGCGATAGCAATAAACCCCTCGATACCATCCTCCGAAGTCCCCTCATTAAGCAATGGCAAGAAGGACGCGCCCGCGATAATCGCTGCAACACCGCAGGCGATTCTCAGCGAGAAGGATTTGCGATGAGCGTCATATCCGGTGATATCCGTCGAGAGCACGTGGGACTTCGCAGACGGCGACGCTCCCGCCGAAGCACCAAAGACAGGATGAGATGTATGGAACTCGGCCTGTACACCCTCCGTTTGCCCGTTTCCACGAATAGACTGAGGTTTGTTCACATCCCCGAGCACTAAATCATCCAAAGTGCATCCAAACAGATCACAGATCATCAGCAGCTTATCCATCTCTGGGTATGCCTTCTCCGATTCCCATTTGGATATCGCCTGCCGCGAGACACCGAGCAACATGGCAAGCTGTTCCTGAGTCATATTCCGTTGTGAACGTAGACTCTGCAAATTGTTACTGAAGCCCATGATCATTCCTCCCCATAGATACGTCCGGCGAATCTCCATCGCACTGTGCTGCATGATGGTTCAATTCTCCCGAAATTCGCGCAATCCCGCCACCAGCTTCGGGTTGCATAGACAAAATGCAACTACTCGTTGTCCGCAACCACAGGTTGCATCGGCATCATTACAAGCTTTTAAGAGCTATTTCCAGCCTTTTACCAAAGACTATTCATTCTCCGTTCACACCTTTTCAGCCTCATAGACACTCGCATTTGTTAGCGTGCCGAGCAGTAGCTGAACCAGCCTTAGCGCTTAGGCACCACACAGCGAACACAGCACCACTCTGTATGCAAAGGACAAGTATGTCGGGGACAAACCCAGTCGCACAACAAGCATCCGGTCTGCCGTCTGAATTGCAGGACAACGCACAAATCGCCGGCGTCAGCCCGAACAGCGCCCCTATGGAACCTCGAAGCAATTCCGCCCGATCTAGAATGACATCTCAAGAAAAACGCTGGATTCTCTATGATGTAGGCAACTCAGCTTTTGTACTGTTATCGACGGCAATCATCCCCATCTATGCGAATTCGCTGCTCAAGCAAGCCGGAGAGAGCAATATCGTTTCGACGTGGGGATACGTCCAGACCGCGGCCGCATTGGTGATCGCCCTACTGATGCCTCTGCTCGGTTCCATAGCGGACATTCAGGGAATGAAAATCAAATTCTTCCTTGGGTTCTGCGGCACTGGAATGCTGGCCTGTTGTGCACTCGCTCTCCCCTTAACCTGGCTGCCATTTCTCATCCTCTGCATCATATCTTCGATAGGCTTGAACGGTTCTTTGACCTTCTATGACTCGATGCTTGTCGATGTCACCAGCGACGAACAGATGGATCGTATCTCCTCGCACGGCTTTGCTTGGGGATATGTGGGTTCGACAGTGCCTTTTATTCTCTGTATAGCGCTGATTTTCGCCGGTCCAGAGCTTTTCGGTATATCCACAGCGGAATGCACTCGAATAGCCTTCATTATCACGGCACTGTGGTGGGCCGCATTCACGGTCCCACTGGTCAAAAGCTACCGCCAACGTCATTTCCGTGCCACAGCATCACAGATGGGGAGCAGTATCCGTCAAAGCTTCGGTGAACTGCGCACCACACTGCTGCGTATTGCACATAACAGATCACTGCTACTCTTCATGCTCGCGTTCTTCCTATATATTGACGCGGTCAACACCATCATCGCCATGTCAACGTCATACGGCACACAACTCGGTATCGATTCCACTCAAATGGTCATGGCGCTTCTGGCGACACAGTTCGTCGCATTCCCCAGCGCCATCATCTACGGAAAATGCTCGGGAAGATTCGGCACCAAACGTATGATCGTGATAGCAGTTATCGCTTATATGGCCATCGTGTTCTTCGCAGCCTTCCTGCTGCGCAATGCTACAGCCTTCTGGATTCTTGCCATCGCCGTTGGGTTGTTCCAGGGCGGTATACAGGCCTTGAGCCGCTCGTATTACGGCAGATTGATTCCGAAGAATCGAGCGAATGAGTACTTTGGCTTCTTCGATATCTTCGGGAAATTCGCCAGCGTGCTTGGCACCTTCCTTGTCGCCGTCATCACTAGCATCACCGGCAATCCCAGTCTGGGTGTGCTCTCCATCGGCATTCTGCTGATCGGGGCTTTGGTTCTCCTCGCTCTACAGAACGATCCGACAGCTTCACATATGACGCCCACAGAGGTGTGACACATTTACGAATCAGCCAAAACGGTGAACTACACTTATGACCCATCACATGACCGATAAAGAACAACAAACGGGGTTTTATGGTTTCACCTACTATCTCCGACGCCATCAGAACGATGCCGAAGGCTGAATTACATTTGCATATTGAAGGGACGCTCGAACCTGAACTTGCATATGAGCTGGCCGACCGCAACAATATCCAACTTCCTTTCTCAGGCCTAGACGATTTACGGCAGCGCTACAAATTCACTAATTTGCAGTCCTTTCTTGACCTTTACTATCAACTCATGAGCGTTCTACGCACTGCTGACGATTTTCGCGATCTTGTGCTTGCCTATATGGCAAAAGCCAACGAGGCTGGCGTGGTGCGAAGCGAAATATTTTTCGACCCACAAGTACATGTCGAAAACGGACTTGATATCGACACAGTTTTGGATGGACTGCTGAGCGGCATGATTCTTGGTCGCGAGCGCTACGGCATTAGCTCAGGTCTTATTCCATGCATTGTTAGAGATAAACCAGTTGAATCTGCAGCGCAGATAGTAGAGTCCCTTGCTCATAGATCTGATGAACTACTCGGTTTGGGCTTGGATTCTGCAGAGCTGGGCTACCCTCCACAGCTGTTTAGTGACGTGTTCGATAGAGCACGAGATCTGGGTCTGCATCTAGTCGCTCATGCCGGTGAAGAAGGCCCAGCAGATTACGTCAAACAGGCAATATACGATCTTAAGGTGGAACGCATCGATCACGGCATACGATCGGTTGAGGATCTTGAACTATTAGAGATTCTGAAAGAGCGTAATATTCCGCTCACCTGTTGCCCGCTATCAAATCTCAAATTGCAGGTGGTTAACAAGCTGAGTGAATTGCCATTGCAACAACTCATTACCAGTGGAGTGCAACTGACCATTAATTCCGACGACCCTGCCTATTTTGGTGGATATATTGCTGATAATTTCGATGCACTCGCTGACATAGGATTCACACTCTCTCAGTTGGCACGCATGGGCGAAAACTCTTTACGGGCAGCCTTTTGGGGAGAAACTGAGCGTGACAATATGCTCAAACAATTTGCCCTCTGGGAACAGTCCCACCAAGCACTGCTTCAATAACATATATCAGGTCATTGCATGGTTGATGCTACCGCCCCACGAGAGCAACGCAGCATGAAGCCATGCAACGTTGTGGCCTCAAGTACGCGATTATTGGCAGCTCTTGATATTGCGTACAAAAAACTCACAACAAGCTCCCAGCTACCTAGCTAATTTTTTTAAGTTTGTCACGCTTGCATTATTCTTAGTAATACTCATACTCAAGCAGACGACAGTGAAGAACCTGCCTGCGCACACCGGGGGACACGATGCGACGCAAAGTAACTGGGATAGCCATAGGTGTTGTAGCAGCATGCGCCATTGTTGTGGATATGTTCATGCTCTTTTTCAAGCCTAGTATGGATGCCTCACTCTCCTCTGAGCAAAGCAGCACGTCATCATCCGACGACACCAATCGCAGCTCATCCCCCTCTGCCTCCTCCACGACATCAAGTGATGAGAGCGCTTCTTCCGACGCTTCTAGCTCAAGCACAGATACAGCGACTGATTCCGCGTCTCAATTTGCTGATGGAAGCTATACCGGCGAACTTATTCACACCAATCGCGGTGATGTTCAAGTGCAGATTACGGTAGCAAACGGCAGCATCAGCGCAGTAACAGCCATAACCTATCCTAATGAAACAGCACAATCACGAAGCATCAGTGCACAAGTCATACCTACATATGAGCAAGAAGCAGTCGACGCACAAAGTTCAGATATCAAGCTGATTAGTGGGGCTACAGAAACATATACCGGTTTCACTGGTTCACTCCAAGATGCCATTAATCAAGCCACTCAGGCAGGTTCATCATGACGGATATCACACCGCTGACTCATCATGATGACTTGCACCCCGTGCCTCAGATGCTGGTCGAGGTAATCGCAGTGATGAACATTCCCTTCACCATCATGGTGAAACCCTGGCAAACAGCGAGTCTTGGCAATCAATCTTGCTGGGAATGGACGCAGCACGAGATGAAAGTCGCTGTTAATAACATTACAAATTTTCTTCGTGATGTAGATTTACGGTTCTCACCCTTTAAATCTCACTCGCTTGTTTCATCGGCGCAACGAGGTGAATGGTCTTCGCTGCTCGACGATCAGGATTTCCAAGAAATCTGTGGAAAAACAGCCTTAGCAAAAACTCTCACACACACAGCTTTCGATGCTTTTCATCAAGGAATTTATGACCCAATTGGGCTCGTTAAGGGGTGGGCCATCGAGACAGCGCTTGACAGATTCCTTCGTCCTCTATTACTCACATCGTTTCCACCCTCTGATCACCATGACTCTCAATCTGCCTGCTGTGAAGCAGTTGCTATTAATGGTGGTGGTGACATTCGTGTAGCAGTCTCGCAGCACAGCGATTACCTCTGGAAAATCGGTATTGAAAACCCTAATAACACCAGTGAGATCATCGCCCAATGTGCAATTCATAACGGAGGTATCGCTACTTCAGGATTCAACAAACGTGGCATGCATATCACGCACACCAATGAAGATGAAGTACTTCGTCAGCTCACCGTCATCAGTGATAGCGTCGAAGATGCTGACATGTGGTCTACTGCTGGAATCGCAGCTGGATTGCACTCCTGGAAGACCCTAGCTCAAGAACACTCGCTTAATGCAATTGCAGTCAGAAATAGTGGAGAAGTATTGCACTTTGTTCATGGAGAACAAAGTAATAAACAATTCACTTCTATTGTTTCGCAAAATGCCGTCGAACTCAACACGAAAGTATCAAAGGAACCATCATGCTGAGAAAACTGCGTATACCATTGGCTCTTACCTGGTTGACCGTTATATTCGTCATACCTATGCCTCTGCTAGTTCTACTAACGTACGGTCTTTCACCGTTGTACGCTGACTCAGCTCTGGCAATTCAGTCAGGAATGATCGCATATTGCTGGATGCTCACTGCGATAATGCTGAGTACTCGTCCACACTTCTTAGATCGTCTGATAGGTCTGCCGAATATTTATATGATTCATGGCATTCTCAGTCTCGGCGCAATTATGCTTGCGGCACTGCACCGTAGCGCTTTACCTTCCAGTGGCCTTATTGCGCTTACCGGCAATGCAGCATTCTGGATTTTCATCTCAGTCGCTGTTTGGTCCATGGTGTTTATGGCAGGATGGCTAACCACACGAGTACGAATACTCGCTCGAATAAAACGAGCCCTGGAAAAACTCTTCCGACATGAATTTTCTGTATGGTTGCATCGGCTCAATCTTGTCGCTGTGACCTTGATTTTTATCCATGTTCAGTTGATTCCTATCGTGAACACTATTCGCCCCTTCATGATTGTTTTCGATGCAATGTCACTGCTAGCTGCAGTGCTATACATTCGTTCGAAGCTAATACAACGCTTCGGAGCGCATCGCGGCACAGTTGAAACCGTGCAAGTAATCGCTCCAGGAGTACTTCAACTTGATATCCATGTGCCTGCTTTGCATGGCTCATGGGAGGCTGGTGACTTTGTATTTATCCGTTTCCCAAGGATCAAAGGACTTGGAGAATATCATCCATTCTCCATTGTTTCTGTACCTTCCAGATCTGCAAGGATTCGCTTGGCTATACGCGGTGACGGTGATTTCACCCGTACGCTACCCAAGGCAGTTGATGAAGGTGCTGCCGTGGAAGTACTACCTCCCTTCGGACGATATCAACGTTTCCTCGACGAACGTGATCCCGCACGGCCTATGGTGATATTTGCAGGTGGTATAGGTGTGACTCCTTTACTGCCTGTTGCGTTGGCTTATGAGGATTCAGAACGTCCAATTCATTTCTTGTATTCAGCGCGCAGCACCGATCAATTGCTGTACGCTGATGAGCTCGAACGCTGGTCTACCAAAGATCATCGTATGTTGAAACTCCAGGCGGGTAGGTTCTCTCCTGACGAGTTAAGCTCAGCAATGCTGCCCAATGCTGTGTATCTCATTGGCGGGCCAGCATCTATGTTGAGAAGCTCGCGTCGTCTACTCATGTCTCAGGGGGTACGCGCTGATGATATCTGTTATGAACCTTTCACCTGGTAATAATTTAGAGATGCGTTTACAGATGCACTATGTGTGATAGAGCGCTATGTGTGATAGAGCACGGTGAGCAGATAGTATGGTGCCAGTTGTAAAGGAATAAGGTCTATCACCTAGCTAGAAGCTGAACGGGAGCGTTATGGAAGGCTTTTGGGGAATAGTGTCGCGCTGGTTGGCACAATATTCGGATCGCATCATAATTTTCGTAGTGACGCTTATTGCCACGATCATCATCACCAAAATTGTTGCCAAAGCACTCCAACGATTGCTCGATCGCTCCCAAATTCCTAGTGCATCAATATTCATCAATATTGTGCTCGCTGTGATCTGGATTATGGCTGCGATGATGATTATGCAACCAGTATTCGGGGTAAATCCGACTACTTTTACTACAGCTTTGGGAGTAAGCGGCATAGCGCTGTCCTTTGGTCTCAAGGACACCATTTCAAATATCGTCGGCGGCTTTGGTTTGATGATGGGAAAAGTTATCCAGCCAGGTGACGTGATTGCTATATCTGGGACCAGCGGCACTGTTAAAGATGTGACATGGCGACATACTATCGTCACGGAACTGTCTGGAAATGAACTATGGATTCCCAATTCAGTGCTCAATACAGTTTCTTTAGAGAAGTTGTCATTAAATGGCGACACCATGCTACGTATTCCGTTGATTATCAACGGCAATTGCGATCCTGATACTACTGCTCAAAAAATATTGGCGCTTGCTTCCCAAGCCTCCAGTGGCATGACAGTTCCGACAATTCCCTCAGTTGTCAGATTTCAAGGTTTTACACCATACGGAGTCAGCGCAGAACTTTGGGTCTTTGCCAAGCCAGAAGTGTTACCCGCCATGGTGCAAGATCTGGTAGTCAGGGCGCTCGTTGGACAGGATTTTCTTGTCCAGAACCTAGCTGCGACCCTTCCTACAACATCTCAATAGGCTATTTCTCGTTTGTGTAGTGATTACGAAATATCAAGGTCGAATATCAAGCGGCTTATTGTTGCAATTCTGCGGTTTTCGTAAATCTTATACATGGCCTCTAGCTGAAAATCCCTACACAAACGAGAAACACGCATTAACCGCTAGCTCGCGTGTGCATGAATCCAAGAAATAGCCAATTGCGTGCGGTTAGTCATATCGAGTTTTGTAAGAATATCGCTAATACGGTTCCTGATGGTTCCCTCACTAAGAAATAACCTTGACGCGATATCGTGATTATCCAAACCTTGAGCAACTAGTGCAGCTATTTCTCGTTCACGAGAACTTAATGCTGCGAAATGGTCGGATTCCTGAGAATGCGATGACGCGTCCGGCGAATTCCCTTCCAAAGGCAGTTGCGAAAGAGCCTTGGCCCCAAGCACCACTTGCCCTGCCATTACAGCCTGCAATGCAGGCAACACAGACGCTACATCTTGCTTAATCAGGTATCCCTTACCTCCTATAGATAAGGCCTGCTCTATATAGGATTTGTCAGCAAAGGTGGTGAGGAACAGTATTCGTGCCTGCTCATCGTCATTGATAATTTCTCGGGCAGCATCTAGGCCATTACCACCTGACATCTGCACGTCCATGAGCAGCACATCAGGTTTAAGAGACTGGTATTGCTTGACTGCACTAGTGCCATCATAAGCTGTCCACAGCACCTCCACTTCACTGTCTTGGATGAGTATTGTGGACAGTGACGAGCACACAATCGGGTCGTCATCAACTATGGCAACTTTCATTTCGCTCCCCCTGAACAATCATGACTGTTATCTGTTTGCGTATTCATCTGATGCACCGGTTTATGTTGATCCGTTACCAGATCCTGCCACCGTTCTTTTGGTATAGAGACAAACACTCTCCATCCGGTACCATACGGGCCACACAATGCAGAGCCGCCAAGTTGCTGTGCGCGTTCTTCGATATCTGCCAAACCCATACCGCCCATGCCACGTCGAAGACTTCCTTCATTGCTGTCACCACCGAAGGCCATGAATACCGGGCGCCTACGCTCTCGATGTACACCATCCAACTCCGATGAACTTGGCGCTGAATCATCATAAGCAACCTCATCCGAAGATATACCGGCAGGATAAGCATTGCTCGGTGCAGCTTGTATCTCTGCGCCATCGTCTTGAACCACCAGTTGCCACAGTGCAGGCATATTCCTCAATATGATGGTGACATGGTGTGCACTGCTGTGCCGTGCTGTGTTATTCAGAGCTTCTCTGATTGTCATCACAAAGCAGCGAGTCACAGCTACAGGGGCATCTTGGATTGCATTCTCTAGGTGAACCTCTATTGATGCAGAGGTATTTTCTGTTCCGACTGTCCCCCTGGTATCACTCAAGTCAAGGCAGTGTGCAGCCACATCAATCTGGCTACTAAAGTCATTACCCTGCTCATCAAGGTCATGTACAGCGTCGCGGACCATCGTCATAGCTTGCACGAAGGTATTCTCAAGATCCTGAAATGATTGGATAGTCTGCTCATCAGTTGTGGATTGAGCGAGCACTTGGGATGCGTGGGCTTGCATAATTCCTCTAGTGAGGAGATGCCCGACATTATCGTGAATCTCTCTAGCAATTCTGGTACGTTCCAAAAGCGTTGCATGACGAGTTGAACGAATACGCTCTGTTTCCATTTCTAATCTGTCAGCATGAATACGCCTGACGGCATCGTTACTAGAATCTTCCGCTCTCAGGAGCTGGAGTTTCACGGCGCTTAAGGCTGCCAACGTGACACCAATACCGAAGGTGATGAAACTGAACAATGCCACAACCATATGCACGCCGAGCTTCGTAGCGTCACTCCATATCACAGATGTAACGACAGCGGCAAACCAAACGAAATAAAGTAACCAGCGCATCAAGCGAAGCTTGGGCTGCAAACGCGTATTCTTATACAATTCGCTTTGCCTTTGCCGGCCACCCAATATCAAACCCGTATCGCATGATGAAAGAGGTATGAATGGGATCAACATTGGCACGAACATACTTGCCAAGAACAAGCATATACATGGAAGCGAAGCATACCAGCGCGGCAACGACCATTCACTCAAAGCACTAGCGGATAACGACACCAGTAGCGCTACAACTAGAGGAGCTTCGAGCGTACCGTCTGCGAGTATCACTGCCCATATAAGACAGAGCATCCAGATCAAGAGTTTGAGCACACTACGCCACATAGCAACTCCATCTTTTCAGCATTCTGTCATCATTAACGATACATGCTTAGCCCTGTGTATTTCTCCGCCAAATATGATGACAAACATCACTTGATCCGATGACACTGATCACTAACGCGAGGCATAACTATGTGGGAATATACAAGCATGAGCACCGTTCACAGCAACACCCACGCAGCAAATACAGCCATCAATCACGATGATGTCATATCCGTAACGGGTCTGGTTAAGCATTACGGCGATATGCTCGCTTTGGACCACTTCGATTTGAGCGTCAAACAGGGTGAAATATTTGGTTTACTCGGACCGAATGGCTCTGGCAAAACCACAGTTATTAACTGTCTGCTTGCACTGTTGAGCTATGAGTCTGGGAATATTTCGCTGTTTGGCGCTCCGATGACTCCAATGTCGTATGGCATCAAACGACGTATTGGTGTCGTTCCACAAAACATAGCAGTATTTAATGAACTCACTGTCAAAGAAAATATTGATTACTTCTGCTCGCTGTATGTCTCAAACCGAGAAGAACGCTCTCATCTAGTTCAGGAAGCGATAGCATTCGTAGGCCTCGAGGACTTCACCAAATACCGACCTGGAAAGTTGTCGGGAGGTTTGATACGCAGGCTCAATATCGCGTGTGGCATCGCACACCATCCTGATTTGGTGCTTTTCGACGAGCCGACAGTTGCGGTCGATCCTCAGAGCCGCAATGCAATTCTCGAAGGAATTACGCATTTGCGTGATGAAGGTGTCACTGTGCTTTACACCAGTCATTATATGGAAGAGGTCGAGCAGATCTGCTCACGCATCATGATTATGGATCATGGAAGACGCATCGCACTAGGTAGCGCTGATGAACTCAAAGACATGATTGACCTTGGCGAGCGCATCTCCATCAACACCTTAGATCTGAGGCTTGAGACCCTCACCTCTATACAGTCACTCCCATTTGTGGTGCAAGCCGATTACGACGGCAACGAGCTCACAGTAACGTGTAGACACGGTGAGCGGAATCTTGCCGATTTGCTCGATATATTGAACGCCAGTGGGAGCAGTATTGGACATCTGATTTCGCGACCACCGTCCCTGAACGACGTGTTTCTGGAATTAACTGGCAAAGCATTGCGTGACTGAATATTGATGGCCGTTACCAAGTATAAATGAGGAGGGTTGTACCGTGTGGACTACTGTGCTGACCACTATTAAGGTCAATCTGCGTGAAAAAATCAATGTATTTTGGCTCTTTGCATTCCCTATCATTTTGTCGAGCTTGTTTGTTGGTATGTTCAGCGGTTTAGGCGGAGATGAGATTACGCCACAACGCATAGCAATCGTTCAAGATTCCAATTGGAGTCATACATATGGTGCCCAAAGTTTCGTCGACACGCTCTCAGATACTCAGAGCAGCAATACTAGCAGCTCAAAACAAACACTGCTCTCCCCTGTTAATGTCAGTTCAGTCGATCAAGCGACAACATTAGTGAAGGAACGCAAAGTTGACGGGTACCTATATGCAAACACCAATGGAAAACTAGCAATCGGCGTTTTGGACGTTGTTGTGGCTGACGCTACTAATTCCATTTCCACCACAAGTTCAGGCATCACTCTGACGGCATTGCGTAGCGTTATCACGCAATTCAACCAGAATACGTCTATTGCCACCGCAATGGCGGATAGCAATACGCACCAGGCTCGAAACGGTGCTTCATCAGTAAGCGCATCTGATTCAACAGCGTCATATAGTTACACCAAAGATCGCACACTCACCCATTTCGCACCTGATCCTTTCGCGCGATATTATTACGCCCTGCTAGGTATGACCTGCCTGATGTCTATGAGTTACGCAGTGATATCAATTACCTTGTCGCAAGCGAATCTTTCAGCGCTGGGTGCACGTCGCTCAATTGCACCGTTGTCGAAATGGAAACAACTTCTGGCAACGTTCTGCGCAAGTTGTTTCGCTTCATTTTTGAGCCTCTTAACAGCTTTCCTCTACATCAGATACGTGTGTGGCATATCTGCAGGAGGTCGCGAAGCATTGGCAATCATTGCCCTGATAATCTCATCATTTGTTGCTACTGCACTCGGACTACTCATCGGAGTACTTCCTCGCCTCTCACAAGGCATGAAAATTGGTATCAGCACTGCTATGGCCTGTATCGGCGCATTATTTGCTGGCCTATACGGTCAGTACGCCATGAATGTCAGCGATGCTATCAGCAGGAATTTCCCAGTACTACACATATTTAATCCTGTGAAGCAGGTATCAGAGTTGTTTTACGACTTGTTGTATTACGACAGTTACCAACCCTTCTTACGCACGAGCGGCATCATTATGGTAATGAGTATCGTGTGTTTAGCTGCCGCTGTCACACTGATGAGGAGACAACGCTATGAACACCTGTAAAGCGGCAATGCGCATAATGTGGAGACACAAACTCTACTTGTTGATTTATATGGTCGGACTGGGATCACTCATGCTAGTGATGGGATCTTCAGCTATTACCTCTGCCAGCACACCAGTCGATGCGTCAACAAGTTTTGAACAGACCCGCCCTAGAATAGCAGTCATCGACACAGACGGCGGGAAACTTGGAGAAGGACTTCGTCAACGCCTAGCTACGAGCAGTAAAATCGTGACACTATCAGAAGATAAGCAAAGCTTACAAGATGCCGTTGCACGAAATGACGTTGATTTGATAGTGGTGATTCCACATGGCTATTCTCAGCGATTTGAACAATCAGCTACAACTGGCGACCAACCACCGAGTGTAGAGAGTACCGTAAGCTACACATCTGGTTTAGGATCTTTAGCAAAAATCGACGTTGATGGCTATTTCACACAAGTGCGCAATGTCTTACATGCTCAGCAGCATCAAGACTTGGATAATGCAGTAGATATTACCCTCGAGCACACTTCCAGCACTGAAGACAACGCTGACATTCAGGTAGTGAAAAGCAACACTCAATCCAGTCGATTATTAGCAAATGGCTTTGGCTTGGTAATGAAGCTGTCTATTTATCCGCTATTCACAGCCCTGACAGTGTGCGTATCATTGCTCATTGGCATCTTTAATACGGTAGAAACCAAAAGACGCATAACAGCATCTCCGGTGAAATCCTATGCCCTTGACAGTCAACAACTACTCGCGAGCTTGATTATCGGACTCGTGTGCTGGCTGTTCTATACCTTCGCCACCGTTGCGCTAACGATGCCTCACAATCCTGGATTCTCAGTACTGAGCATCTCTGAAATGAGCTTACCGATTATTACTCTGCTGGTATTTACCTTTGTTGCCATTGCCTTTGGGTATATGCTAGGGCAATTCAGTATTTCAAGTTCAGCTGCGAATGGCGTATCAGTAGTAATGGGCATGGTGCTGATGTTCACCTCTGGGGCCGCCTTCGACCCATCTGTTATGCCAAAAGTGATGATTATGGTCGGTAAACTTACGCCAGGCTGGTGGTTCTCTGCATCCATAGACCATGCATTAGGAATTTCGACTGCATCGTCCTCTGGCTACGATATCTATGGTTGGCTCCAATCGCTTGGCGTAATGGCAACATTCGGACTAGCCTTCCTCTGCATAGGTCTAGCCATCGGACGCTTCAAAGTCAGCCATCCGGTAAACCAGACTCAGAAAACTACCCGATTAACAGAACTAGGCTGAAGCGCAGTCTCTTAAAAGGGTCGCAGCACAATCAGATTCGATTACATCCGAAATGCGTCGTCACAGTTTAAGCTATCTGATAGCTAAAGCTGCAACAGGCCGCGGAGCGATAAGCACTTCAGCACCTGGTACAAGACCAGGAATCATTTCACTAGCGGATAGTTGCACCACCACAAGCTCGGTAGGCTTAATAGTATTGTGCTCTACGTGCAGATCACAGGTAACCCGTATCACAGCTCCAAGGAACTGGATATCTGTGACTCTCGCAGGAGCACCATGCATTTGGTGTTCGACTGCTTCGACCTTAAGTGACAAGGCCAAACTCTCCGGTCTCACCAGAACGATCACTGCATCGGATGATGCATCATCATTCAGTGGTTGAACAAGAGGCACACGCTGTCCAAATACCATCGCTTCACCACCACCGTTGCACAATTGGCCAGGCAAACGATTAGTTAAGCCTATGAATGTCGCCACAAATTCGCTACGCGGTGACTGATACAGCTGCTGAGGAGCATCAATCTGTTCAATACGGCCAGCATTCATTACGCCAACGCGATCTGCCACCGCAAGGGCTTCCTCCTGATCGTGTGTGACAAAGAGCGTAGTTGTGCCAGTTTCTAACTGAATTCTGCGAATTTCTTCACGCAGCGAGACACGAACTTTAGCATCAAGCGCAGAAAGCGGCTCATCCAGCAACAATACTTTAGGGGATATAGCCAGAGCTCTAGCCAAAGCGACTCGCTGTTGCTGACCACCTGACATCTGGTGTGTATATTTGCTGCTCTGGTCTCCCAGACCAACTAAATCCAACATCTCGCCAGCTTTGCTCCGACACTGCGACTTCGTCATACCACGAACTTGAAGTCCAAAAGCGACATTTTGTAAAGCGGTCATATGAGGAAATAACGAATACGCCTGAAACACCATCGCCATGTCGCGCTTATTCGTTGGAACTCCAGTCACATCACGGCCACCGACAACAATACGTCCCGAGTCTATATCTTCCAAACCTGCCAAAGAGCGCAAAGCTGTGGTCTTACCGCAACCCGAACGTCCAAGTAGCACCACCATCTCGCCAGGCCTGATATCGAGGTTGAAATGTTGAAGTGCTGTGACTCCTGAGTATGCTTTGGACACTTGCTGCAGCTGCACTCCTCCACCTACAGCATCTGATTGTTCCAACACCTGTACTGCCTCACGAATAGTTTCAGTTCCTCTACGCGAGACGACATTGTCATGTTCTTGACTCAGCAAAGGTGTTTGTTGCGTCGATGACAACATGTCATCAGACTGCTTGTTCATTATTGTCATAAGCTATGCATTCCTCCGTCGTTGTATAGAGTCCGCGATGATGTCGAGCACCACCAGCAGCACCACACCGAATACCAAAGCTAACAACGCCATAGCTGTAGATATCTGTGAATTTGATTGCCCAAGCTGGTACAAAGCCACTTGAAGGTTTACTCGACCGAGCAAAGAAGCCACGGTGTATTCCCCCATCACCACGGCGATGCCAATAAATCCGGCCGACAATATGCTCTGCCAAAGATTTGGTAACAGGATCTTGAAAAATAGAACAGGCCAAGATGCTCCCAATGAGCGTGAAGCTTCCGTTAGCGTACGCATATCAACTGAACGCATCCCTACAGCAAGTGCCCTATACGAAAATGGCATGACCAAAATCGTATATGCGAAACACAGCCATATTGGATCAGTCGAAAGCACATCTGCTGAAATCCACCGATAAATTGGACCTAAACCTACCACTAGTACAATTGCGGGAATAGTCAAGGGTAAGGTACTCACCCACTCCACTAAACGAGCCAATTTCGGCGAACGTAGATACGTAATCACCATTACGGGGATTAGCAAAACCAACACCATCAGCACCGTAACTACGCATAACGCGAGTGATACACCTAAACCTTGCCACAGAATCGACATATCTGTTCCTAGTGAATCTCCACTGCCAGTGAATATTGCCTTCCACGCGTCTAGACCCCATTGCCCTGAAAGTGGTTGGCGAACGGTGAACAACAACATAGCGAGCAGGGGCACTAGCAAGAAGGCTAAAACCACCAGCAAGATAACCGCTTTTATGATTCGTTGCTTGCGTACTCGTGCTGCTCGCAGTTGAGGGGCAGGAGCGTTGATAATTGCCGATGGTGAAGAATCCTCAGATTTTCTGTTGTGAGTTGTCAGAATTGTAGATGTTGTTACTGCCATTTTGCGAAACTCTTCTCAAATGCATGACTGAGTACCATCACCACTGCCACAACAACGATCATTGCAAATGCCAATACTTGTGCAAATCCTTGCTGTCCCGGGTCCATCTCGTTACGAATGGCGCCCTGAATCATCAACGGAACAATAATCGAGCGTTGAGAGAACAGCGCAGCAGCAGTGGCATATGCAGAGAAACTGTTAGCAAAGAGCAGCAGCGTGGCACTAATAAATCGAGGCAACAGGATTGGGCAGGCAACACTGGTCCAATATTGCCAACTGTTTGCGCCTAATGATTCTGAGGCTTCTCTCCACTGTGGACGTATCGAGTCCATTGCGGGTAGAAAGGTAATAATCATCAGAGGAATCTGAAAATAGCAATACACGGTAATCAAGCCTGGAAGACTCGAAAGCCAATTTGGGCTCACCGTGATATGGAAAAATTGCTGCAACATCATCGTGACCACGCCGTTGATGCCAATAGTTGCAATGAAAGCGAAAGCCAGCATAACACCGCCAAACTGCGCGAGCACAGAGCACAAAGCAACGATAATGCGCCGAATTACTCCATCTGGTTTTGCACCAATAACTAGCGCATATGCCACTAAGGCCCCTGCTATAGCGCCAATCACAGCCGAGAGAATAGACACTAAGATAGATGTGCAAAAAGACTCCAGAGTGTTGGCCTGTGTGAGTTTGCTGAAATTGTCGAGAGTGAACGCGTTGGTAGGCGACAGAAATGCTCCGACAATGACAATTCCCGTGGGCAATATCAGGAATGCTGCTACATACGAGAAAAAAGGTATGGTGACTGCTGCAGTGCCGAGACTTCTTCGACGAGCAGGGCTCATAGCACGCGAACGAACAGCCCTTTCTAGGGGCCGTCCGTTATTTGCTGAGATGGAACTCATACTTCAGTTACCGATCGTCTTATCCCAGTTGCTTTGAAGCCATGCCGTGATGCGTGTTGAGTCATCATTCGTGTAGGAAATCGTATCTCCCTCAAGCTGGGTCTGATCTGCGAGAATATCCTTGTCAACGGTGCCATCTTTTTCCATAGCTGACAGCAGTACTGGCGTAGCGCCACCCTTCAACCATAGATTCTGTGCATCGGCCGTGTACAAAAACTCTTCCCACAGACGAGCTGCTGCCGGGTGTGGGGCTTCTTTGTTAACAGCCTGGTTGTAATAAGAAACAACCTGAGCCTTCGGGAAGGTTTTATACTCCCAATCAACGCCTTTGGATTTGAGGCTCTTCTTGTAAGATGCCTGATTATACGTCCAGTCAAATACCACTCCGGTTTGTCCTGAATCAATAGTGCCGTCGGTCACATCTACCTGAGTCAGGTTTCCTTTGTCTTTCAAATTCTTGAAGAAATCCAAACCGGGTTGCAAGTTTGTCAGGCTTCCACCAGAAAGTGCGTTGGCCATTAAGAATCCGTTGAATGCAGCACCAGCCTCGGCGGGTTTACCATTCAACGCAACAGTTCCTGCGAATTTAGTATCCAACAAATCGTCGAGGGAACTTATGGAACCGTACTTGTCCTTGTTCCAACCGACTGACATAATCCCGGTATAACCGGCATGATACAAACCTGTGGAGTCCTTGAGACTATCAGGAATTGAATCCCATGCTTGAACCTTATATGGAGCAAAATACTGTGTGCTGGTTGCTGCTACAGCGAGACCAACATCAACCACATCGGGGGCCGCATCCGTTCCAGCATTAGTCTTAATCGCATCAATCTCTTCTTTTGAAGAAGCATTTGGATTAGATTCATTAACCTTGATTTTCGGGTATTTCTTCTTGAACGCGGAGATTACCTCACCATAATTCGACCAGTCATGTGGTAGAGCAATAACGTTGAGCGCCCCCTCAGCATTGGCTGCCTTCACTAGATCATCCATAGTGCCAAAATCGGAAAGCGAAGTAGCTGATGCAGCTTTGGAATCGGCTGTTGAAGTGCTACCTGCCGATGCTGTGCTGGCAGAACCTGATCCACAGGCTGCAAGCGTGGAAACAGAGAGCATAACGGCCACTGAAACCGTCATAAGCTTACGCAGAGATTTCACGACATTCCTTTCGAAACATAACGGGAAGGCCAGGCTTGCATCCTCAATTTGCGCAGGTTGCATTCGTCTCATCATCTTCCTAGTCAAAGGCGCATGGTGCACCTTTATTCCCCAAATCAGGAGATTAGGTCGACACAGTGAAGGTTAGGGGTTAGCAACATGAACGCTTCGCGTCATTTGAGTATCCTCAAGTGAACTTTTAGGGAGCACAATTGTAGGCGGGCGATTTGTGTAGGGATTTGTCAGCATATTGACGCTATTGTGTATACACAAAGATTGCAATTTCAACGATTAACCACGCTATACAGATCTGGTGCGGTCACAAATCCCTACACAAACGAATATAGGCACCTTTTCAGTGCCATCCAGCGTATCAACAGACCATGTTTAACATGCTTAACACGCTTTAGCGCAGTACACCTTCGATGAGCTTAGTAATCAGCTCTGTATAGCTGACACCCGTAGCATCCCAAGCCTTGGAATACATGGAGATAGGAGTAAAACCTGGCATAGTGTTAATCTCGTTGACCATCACTTCTCCATCATCACTAACAAAAGTGTCAACTCGGCTGAGCCCTTTGCCATCCACTGCCGCAAAAGCATGTGCAGCTAGGTCTCGCACCTGCTGCAAGGTATCTGCAGGAAGATGTGCAGGTACCTCAACATGCGATGCCTCAGCATCTCTATATTTGCTATCGAAATCGTAGAAGGACTCATTGTCCTCTTCGCGACTGTCGAGCACCACTTCGCCTGGCAAGCTTGTAGAGACTGGATCTAGTGCGGAAGGTTTCAATACGGCACACTCAATTTCGCGTCCGCTAATACCCTCTTCAACTAGCACTCTCCAGTCATGAGTAGATGCTTCAAGCAGAGCAGACATCAGTTCTGCTGCATCTCCTACGTGCTCAATTTTCGTCACACCAAAACTTGACCCTGCGCGAGAAGGTTTAACGAAAAGTGGATAATGCAAATGCGCATCTGCAATGTTTGCCAACACTTGCTGAGCAAATTGCTTCTTGCCCTGATCAGTATTGGGAATTTCTCTCGTATCAACAGTGATCCATGGCGCAACACCGATACCAGAAGCTCTCAGTAGCACTTTCGTAAAATGTTTATCCATGCACGCAGCAGAGGCGAACACGCCACATCCTACGTAGGGCACATCCATCATCTCAAGTAGCCCTTGCACAGTTCCATCTTCGCCGAAGGGACCGTGCAAAACTGGAAATACTGCATCAACATGTCCAAGCGGAGTGACTTTATTCTGAGATGAAAGGGTAGGAAAGCTTGTCGTCTCGGCATCGTTATTCCCGATTAAATCACTATGCTCACCGACCATGAAACCGTCAGCACCACGTGCCACATCCAATAGAATAGGTTGAGAATTCTCAGTTATTTCTACACTTGGCAGACTTTCATCGTCGAGACTCCAGCCGCGAGGATCTTCACCGTTAATAATCCACTGCCCACTGCGAGTAATACCAACAGTCACGACATCGAAACGATTGGTATCGATAGCATTAAGCACACCAGATGCTGAGACGCAGGAGATTGGATGCTCATCCGCTCGACCACCGTATAAGACCACAATCCGCTTCTTTGGCATGACGCTCCTTCATCGACAATTGCGCAACCGCAACATGTTCCCAGCTGTTAGAAAGATTACCCCTCACCCACCAACCGTAGGGTTAAGAACGACGTCATCCACAACTTCAGCACGTAGAACGAGGAGACACGCTGCAGGCACTCACTCTGCGGAAATATCCGATGCGAACAACTCATCAAGCATCTGCCCACAAGACAGACCCTCACTGAGGACGCGACTCATCGCGCTCGCTAAGGGTGTTGCAACACCAAGTTTCTTGCCCAGATCTGCCATAGCTGTTGTGGTAGGTACGCCTTCAGCGACACCATTACTTGCTTTCGTGGCTTCTTCTGGAGACATACCTTTGCCAAGGTTCGATCCAAACGTGTAGTTTCTACTCAGCGGTGAACCACAAGTAGCAATCAAATCGCCTACGCCTGCCAAGCCTGCGAAAGTATGTTCCTGCGCTCCACTTGCCACACCTAAAGCTATCAGTTCTGCAAGTCCACGGGTCTGTACCAGCGCAGCAGTGTTCTCACCATATCCAGCACCTCTACACATGCCTACAGCAAGAGCTACCACGTTTTTTAACGATCCACACAGTTCAAGTCCTACCACGTCAGGGGATGTATATGCCTTGAAATAGCTTGTCGTGCAAGCTGAAGCAACTTTGCGAGCAACATCAGGCGAAGCAGATGCAACAACTGTTGCGCTTGGTTGTTTTGCAGCAACTTCTTTACTGAGATTTGGTCCTGATACTGCAGCAAAACGCTCTGAGGAAAGCTGCAAAGATTCACGCACCACCTCGTCCATTCTGGCTCCTGTGCTGCGCTCAATGCCTTTCATTAATGACACTACAACAGCGTTATTGGGTATGAATGGAGCAAATTGCTTAAGAGCGCCACGAGCAAATTGTGCTGCAATCGCCACAACAATAATGTCCGCATCCTGTACCGCTTCTGCACGATCAGTGCTGGCGACCATCGAATCCGGTAGACGATCCACACTCGGCAAACGTGAACTATTCCGGTGATTGGTATTGATGTCTTCAACAATTTCTGGTTCTAAGCCCCACATCGTGACCGAATTGCCAGCGTCTGCCAAAACCTGACCGAATGTGGTTCCCCAGGCACCCGCACCCAACACACTTACGTTCATTTTGTCGCTCCAAACAGAAAGCGTCGCATACGGCACTTCCCAACTTTTATGTTCATTTCTGGTCGATTGAGCTGATTAGGCTATCCCAATATTGACTATTACCTTAGGCATTTGATGAATTTATCGCGCTTGACGAGTCATGGTGGGATAGTCCCAGAGCCCCTCTGGAGGTGGTTCTTCACCACGAATCTCCACCATAATTTCTTCCATGCGGCTTCGCACACGATGAGCAAGCTCAATCACTGACGCAATAGGTGGCTCATCACCCCAATCGCTAACATCACTGAGCAGATCTGCATAATCCAGTGCTACGTCATAGCAGAGCACCACATTTTTACGTGGCCAAGGCCACCAATGATTAATTGAAGCTGCACCCCAAGTTACTGCCACATGCAGTGGAATCTGTTTACCTAAACGACGGGAAGCTTCTAAAGCAATATATCCAATGCCAGGTTTCAGCGTCATTGGCCACTTCGCTGGATCACGAGTAACCGTTCCTTCTGGCCAAACTGTAAGCGGACGTCCTGAAGCAATGATGTTAATGGATTCTTCTTCGATCACACGAGCCTGACCAGTACGTCGTGGAACTGCTTGCATACCTACCAACTGAAACCACTTGCCGATGACAGGCCAGCCAGCCATCTCGGCTTTGGCCATATACCGCGGGCGCCGACCCATGTGGAATAACGACATCATCGGTATAAACACGTCGAATTGAGTCACATGCGTGGCAGCAGTAATAAATGTGTCAGTCTCAGGAACATTCTCCAGTCCCCACGCTCGCACTTTACAACTGTTACGAACAACCCATGTGGCACCCGCGAGTAAGCGATCCGTATCTTTGGGATTCTGGGCTGCGATCTCAGCGACATTAGGACGATGAACCCCCGTAGGGTAATACTGCGTGGGGTCCACAAGCTGATGTCGTTCACGAAGTCTGTCCATCTGCACATCATCAAGAGGCTTCACAGCAGAACGCGGAGAAGGTTTTCCTTTGGATACCATATCTCTATTGTGCCCTATGCCCCGACCCAACGGCACGAACTATGCGGAGATATCGGAGAAACCATACACAGATTCAGGAAATATCAGCTCCCAAAGCACTGAGTTTCTCACGGAAATCTTCGTATCCACGATCAATTAGCGAGATTCCATGAACGGTTGACGGACCTGTTGCAGTGAGCGCGGCGATGAGGTGGCTGAACCCTCCACGCAGATCTGGCACGTCGATATCTTGTCCGGTTAATGGTGTCGGCCCGAATATGACAGCGGAGTGCTCGAAATTGCGCTGTTGGAAACGGCATGGCAATGAACCGAGGCATTCACGATACAGCTGAATCGTGGCTCCCATTGAGATTAAAGGCTTAGTAAAACCGAAACGATTCTCATACACGGTCTCGTGAACGATGCTCAAACCTTTGGCTTGTGTAAGTGCAACTACAAGTGGCTGCTGCCAATCCGTCATAAAACCAGGATGCACATCTGTTTCGATTGCTACAGGTTTCAAATCACCGCCAGGGTGCCAAAAACGTATACCCCGATCACTGATGTCGAACTCTCCACCAATTTTGCGAAACACGTTAAGGAAGGTCATCATCGAAGGCTGATCGGCTCCCTCAACAAATATGTCGCCATGAGTAGCCAGTGCGGCAGAAGCCCAGCTAGCTCCTTCAATACGATCAGGTAATGAAGTATGCGTGTATCCCTTAAGTGCTTTAACACCCTCAATACGAATCGTACGGTCTACGTCAACAGAAATCTGAGCACCCATCTTTTGTAGCACAGCTACTAGGTCCATAATCTCCGGTTCTGTAGCAGCACCAGAAAGCTCAGTTTTGCCCTCAGCCAACACAGCAGCAAGCAAGGTCTGCTCCGTAGCACCAACCGATGGATACGGAAGATGAATCTTTGCCCCGTGCAAGCCCTCAGGAGCAGTAATATGAATTCCTGCCTCATGCTCTTTATCGACTTGAGCTCCAAGCCGTCGAAGAGTTTCCAGATGAAAATCAATCGGACGACTCCCAATGCGACATCCACCTAAGGCCGGAATGAACGCTTCGCCAAGACGATGCAGTAACGGTCCAGAAAACAGGATAGGAATCCTTGACGAGCCTGAAAGAGTATCCACATCTGCAACATCTGCGAGCTCAACATGGCTCGCATCAATGGTGACCACACCCTCTTTTGACTGCACATCAACACCGACGCCATGCAGTCTGAGCAAGTCGGATACCACTTGGACATCACGAATCTCAGGGACATTTTTAAGCGTTGAAACACCTGGGGCGAGCAGGGCAGCAACCATAGCTTTACTAACAAAATTCTTTGCTCCACGTACCTTAATGGTGCCTTCGAGAGGTTTACCTCCCACAACATGCAGCACATCTCTCTCGGGTTCAACACTGGCCACGGCAGACTCCTCTTTGTACGAACACAGCCTTTACAAGACTGATTCTCTTTACAACTTCAAATAGTCTCCCACACCGCATGTGGGGACACCGTGAAATGTGCGGGAAGCCGAACCCAGCCTCCACACCAAGCGCCGCTGCGCCCAGCACTATTCTCGCAAAGAACGCGATACGCTTTTGGCGAGATTCGGATCCCACATCGCGCCGGTTGCGCTCATTACCACATCTGCTCCCGCCTGACGATACTGAGCGAAATCTCTGGCGTCGAGGACACCGCCTACACCAACAATCGAGAAATCCAAATGTTGTTGAGAACGTATGTCATTCAATCTAGTGACCATATCAAGACCAGAAGGCCGTATTGCATTGCCGCACACGCCACTACGCTCACGTCCTTCACCTGGAAGGGCTTGATTCCCTTGGGCATCGACGAGTTTGGCAGAAATCGTATTGATAGTCGCTAAACCTTGCACCACGCGATGAGCAACCGTGGCCTCTATGAGTCGATTCAAAGCTCGGTTATCGGGAATGAACGCCAACTTTACGATTAAGGGAACATCACCGATATTATTTTTAACAGCTTCACAAATTTGGCCAACCAATATCGGATCATCACACAATAGTTTATTTTTGCCTTCATTCGGGCAACTGGTGTTCATCTCAATAACCTTTGCGCCAGTTTCCAACAATAGTGCTGCGGTATCCACATGATCCTGGATATACGCCTTGGTATCCATTCCAGAAAGGCGCGAACCCTGGAAGCTGCCAATGAGTAACTGCCCTGTACCAGCATGGGCAATGGCCTTCTGCATATCAGGCTGCCATATATCAGGGTCGCGTGAAGGTACTCCGAAAGAGTTGGAGATAGAAATCGGACGTTCATAATGGTCATCAGCCAGAACGCCCTCCTCACTCTCAGTGCTTCCAGCTTCCAAAAAACCGTTTGCTGATTTCGGGTGGACTGCTAACACGTTAGGAAAAGGGTTACATTCCCATGCCCTTGAACGCACTGTTTTGTATACGCAAATGTCAAATCCCATCCGGAACGCGGCATCAGTGAAAGCACTGTTGAGAAGCGGTCCAGCAGGGATACCGAAAGGCGTTCTCAGCTGTTGTCCAAGAAAGTTATAGGGGGTGTCAACACTAGAATCGTCCGATACCGCAGAAGCAGAAATCTGTGAGAAGGCACCAAAAGGACCTTCATTATAGTTTTCTTCATAACTGCGTCGAACGTCATAGAATGGCTGCTGGCTACCGTTCTCATTGGTATAACGGTCGGCTTCAACAGTTCGGCTGCTCATATACTCTCCCTTGCACAGTGGTTCCCAGATATGCAGGATTCCCACACACTGTATTCATCGCGTTGCTCCGTGCTCTTGTCAACACTGTAACCTCTCTCCCGAAACTGTGCATTACCGCATGCGCTAAGCCATGATTGAGGAAACCGCATACAATACTGCCCGATATGAGAAAGGTATCGGGCAGTATTGTAATTACACAATGCATGCTGACACGTGAACAGGTGGAAACTGAGGATTAACGGAGTAAACACCGTCGTTTTGCCCTAGATAAACGGTGTTCTGCAATTTGTGTAGGGATTATTGGGCTAAGCCGGTCTATATACACAATACAAACGTTGCAATTCTGCCATTCTTGAATCATGCGACGCTGTTTCTATTTTCAAATCCCTACACAACATGATGCTCAACGACAATCGAGAGATATTCAGCTTGTCAGATGTGCACTTATATGCGGTATTGCGCAGTAATGTACGAATGACACCCTCATTATCAGTAACACGAAGCGATGGAGGAAATTGCGAGCGCAATTTGTAGTCATTGTCATCGCGCGTATCTTCTCGCAGCCGTTATATTCAAACAAGCAGGTATCACCGCATGCGATTGCTGGCCCAGCCTGATTTCTTTGAAAGTTGCGTTTTGCGTTACACCGTATGGCAATCGCTATGGTGATTACCATCACAGCCTTAGCGGCCGCTCACCGAGCCTAAGGAATGCCCACCGGGCATCCCTTCTGACGGCTCAGCTAAGCTCTTGCACTGAGAGGTCCGGTATTCAGCAACAACAGATGCGGCTTCGCCACACAGCCCTACTGCTCCGGCATTCCGTAGGAAATGCCTTCGCTGCCCGAACCTCTGCAAGAGCTTACTAAGCTCTTGCACTGAGAGGTCCGGGCCAATTGTCTTGCTCTTCGCGGGCGGAAGTAATGGAGCGGGAAGGGAGATGCTTTGCAGGAAGAGTCGTTGGCTTGAAAGGGAAACGCTCAGCTCGGCGCTTCTCATAGGCGGTGATGTCCTCTTCGTGTTGCAATGTCAAATCGATGTCGTCAAATCCATTCATCAAACGCCAACGCGTATAGTCGTCCACTTCGAAAGACAGCGTAACATCCCCGCAGGTAGCCGTACGCTCTTCAAGATTCACAGTGATACTGCGGCCAGGCTCCTCTTCTAGCATTTTCCACAGTAGCTCTATAGACTCCTGAGGCATAATAGCGGCAAGCACTCCATTCTTTGCAGCATTGCCATAGAAAATATCCGCGAAGCGAGGAGCAATCACCACACGAAATCCATAATCATGCAAAGCCCATACAGCATGTTCACGGGATGAGCCAATACCAAAATCAGGCCCAGTCACCAGTATTTGCCCGCTAGAGTACCCTTGTTGATTCAACACAAATGTTGGGTCACGTCGCCAAGCATAAAACAAGGCGTCCTCAAATCCAGACTTCGTAACTCGTTTCAAAAATACGGCTGGAATGATTTGATCAGTGTCAACATTCGAACGCCGAAGTGGTACCCCCACACCGGTAATCACATTGAGTTTTTCCATATCTAACGCACCTTTTCACATATCATCACAAATAGCATTCTTCGCGGCTTCGTTCATTACAAATCAATAGGACTGCTGATAGTGCCACGCACCGCAGTCGCTGCTGCCACAAGAGGCGACGCTAAATGAGTTCGACTTCCTTTTCCCTGGCGTCCCTCAAAATTCCTGTTAGATGTTGAGATAGCGCGCTCCCCAGGAACCATCTTGTCAGGGTTCATTCCCAAGCACATCGAGCAACCAGCATTACGCCACTCTGCACCGAAGGCTTCAAAAACCTTGTCAAGGCCTTCGCTCTCTGCCTGTAAGCGAACCCTTGAGGATGCTGGAACCACCAGTACACGATGAATGTTCTTAGCCTTGTGGCGTCCCTTCATTACGGATGCTGCTGCGCGCAAGTCCTCTATACGACCATTCGTGCATGAACCAATAAACACCGTATCTACAGGAATTGCCTTGATGGACATACCCGGTTCCAAACCCATATAGGCGATAGCGCTGGCTGCTGCACGGCGCTGAGTCTCGTCATTAATCTGCTCCGGAATCGGTACATCTGCATTAATAGGTAAACCCTGACCTGGGTTGGTGCCCCAGGTTACAAAAGGCGCCAACTGTGAAGCATCAAGTGTCACTTCCTTGTCAAATACTGCGTCATCATCAGTCTGCAAAGTTTTCCAGTACTCAACAGCGCGGTCCCACATTTCGCCTTCAGGCGCATGCGGACGCCCTTTAAGATACTCATAGGTAATCTCATCTGGAGAAATCATACCTGCCCTTGCACCAGCCTCAATCGACATGTTACAAATGGTCATACGAGCTTCCATTGACAGCTGATGAATGGCCTTTCCTCTATATTCGAGCACATGCCCTTGCCCGCCGCCGGTACCTATTTTGGCAATAATCGCTAAAACGATGTCTTTTGCAGTCACTCCCTCAGGCAAATCACCTTCAACATTGATAGCCATGGTTTTGAATGGTTTAAGACTGAGTGTCTGAGTGGCCATCACATGTTCAACCTCTGAGGTACCTATGCCAAAAGCCAGCGCTCCAAAAGCTCCATGTGTTGAGGTGTGAGAATCACCGCATACCACTGTCATACCTGGTTGAGTTAGCCCAAGCTGAGGACCAACCTGATGCACAATACCTTGATCCGCATCTCCTAGAGCATGAAGTCTAACGCCAAACTCCTTGCAATTGCTTTCCAACGTTGAAATCTGCAGCGCGGAGGTCTTATCTGCAATTGGACGATCGATATCCACTGTAGGAGTGTTATGGTCCTCGGTTGCAATAGTCAAATCTGTGCGACGTAGCCCACGGTGAGCCAGACGAAGACCCTCAAAAGCCTGAGGACTGGTCACTTCATGCATAAGCTGTAAATCAATATATATTAAGTCCGGTGCTCCATCTTGCCCTTGACGCACCAAATGGTCGGCCCAGACCTTCTCGGCCAGCGTTGTTCCCATCATCCACCTCATTCGTTCATCCCGTTCCTGTTTATAGGAACGAAAAGCGTTTTTGTGCCTTGACTCGAGTATGGTGCGTCAATCAATTTCTGGACTTTTGCATTTCACAATATGAGATGGCATAATCCCTTATATGACCTTTAGCGAATCCCTTCCTGAAATAAGCCAAGACCGGCGAAACACCAACGATCTTGCTACACAATCTACCCCTTCACCCTCAGTCACTGTTGAGGACTCAGAAATACATTCTGGTGTCGGGGTTCTTGACAAAACGGTCAAGATACTGGATGCGTTAGAATCAGGACCTTCAACTCTGGGACAGCTCGTTGCAGCAACTGGGCTTGCGCGCCCCACGGCACATCGCCTAGCTATTGCCCTTGAGAGACATCGCTTTGTATTAAGAGACTCACACGGTCGCTTTGTTCTTGGTTCTCGTTTTGCAGAGCTAGCAGCAGCGGCAGGAGAAGACAGATTATTGACAGCAGCAGGTCCAATCCTTCAAACGCTGCTAGACCGCACAGGTGAGTCCGCCCAAATTTTTCGTCGACAAGGCGATCAGCGCGTTTGCATAGCATCTGTGGAACGCAGCAGCGGACTTCGCGACTCTATTCCTGTCGGCGCGATGCTCTCGATGGAGGCTGGATCGGCAGCGCAAATACTGCTCGCCTGGGAGGATTCCGAACGTCTACATCGAGGCTTGCGGCATGCGAAGTTCACAGCCAGCAAACTCGCTGCTGTTCGCAAACGTGGCTGGGCTGAATCCTCAAATGAGCGCGAGGCTGGAGTCTCTTCGATCTCGGCACCCATTCGAAACGCTTCTGGCAGCGTTATTGCAGCGATTTCGATTTCTGGTCCAACTGATCGTATGGGAGCAGCACCGGGACGCCATTATGCCCCTCTAGTTATGGCAGCGGGCAAATATCTCTCAGATGCCATAGTCAAGGCAGCTCCACTTGCAGGAAAGCTCTGAGAAGGTTCTGCGCTATCGATAGCAACTAGATGACGTAGGGTTCTGACAACATTGAGCAGCCTCATATCAGCGCTCTGACATTCTCACGCTCAATGTTTTCTTGAGGCCCTCAATGATGCGAACAGCGCAGCTATAGTTGCTAGAGTGCCGGCTAGCACCCCAGGTTTGCGCAGAAGGTTCACCGCGTCTCCTGTCGAGCTGGGCATATGGCTCAGAGCGAAGGTGTAGGCCTTATGAGTCTGTGGTTTACCCACGAGATCTCCAAACTCTAACAATTGCGTTCGTGGATTGTGCGGGTGACGAATATCAAACTCAAACAACCTCACTGCACGTTTGCGAGGAACTGGTCCATAAGATCCAAAACCACAAGTTGGCGTAGCCCCAAGCATGATTCCATCGTAATTGCCAACGAAACCATTGCGATGGTCATGTCCGGCAAATAGTGCGAAATATCCCTCACTCCTACGCATAATTTCAAATTCGCCACAATCTGTATCTGGGCAACTAATACCCTCACCGAGATAGCTACCGGCTAATGTTTGAGATTCATCCAGAACGTAGCACTGAGAATCGTAAGCACGATAGCCCTGAATCGCGTACGGCGTGGTGGTTGGTACCGGTCGAAGCAATTCATAAAACTGCGGCAATGGTATGTGTTGAAATACAATTGATTTCGTTTGCAGCAAACTAGGCACACGCGCCAAAAATCCTAAAGCTGAACGTGACGGAACACCATAACCACCAGTTTTGGCATAATCACCAGAATCAATAATAGTCAATCCCAGCACGTTTCGCCTGCCTGAAATATCCGTTACGGGCAAGGCAAAGGTACCTGGCTCCATCGCATATGCAGTCTGATTCTGCAATCCTGAAGCTGGTAGTTTACGAGCCAGATCAGGTCTGGCGACCGTGGACTCTGGATTCAAGCAGCCCGGGAACTCACGATAGATGGCATCCATTTCAGCTGTATCCAGCCCACACTGAAAATCATGATTGCCATAAGTAACTGCAAATGGGATACCCCGTTCGATAAGAGGAGACAGAAATTGCGCAATACTGTGTCGAACTAAATCTTTCGTATGGTTAAGGTCACGTTCTCTATCGTCGGCAGACTCCTCATACCTGTCTAGAGAAACGGATTGCAGATCATCATCTGAAGATGAGTCAGTAGCTGATTGGGTGGGTAATCCGTTCACCCCCTGAAGAGCATTACCAAACCAATTACTCACACTGCGACCTGCTGCGTACACGCCATCCCAACCAGTGCTCCAACGACGTTTACGAAATGTTTTCGCATATGCCGCGTCATAACCTGCAATCTGATCACCGGTAAGAATTACCAAATCAGGACGGGAAGCGTCGCATGCTGCCGCAATAAGACTGATGGTGTCTGCGGATATCTTTGGTCCATCCTGAATATCACTGAGCTGCAACACGCGAAACTTTCCTGAATTATGAAATTGTAAACGCCCAAGGCGCGCCGATACTGACACGGCATCACCCTGCAGCAATGAATCGGATTTCGGTAAAGCATTACGTGATGGTCGAGCTTCAATCATGCTCCAACACTACTTCAACACACTGGGTAATCTCAATTACTCGTATGCACTCCCCTGTTTTACAGCTATACCGTGTAAGGTGCGCACATCTCGCTACACACAATTGCTGTGACGCCACTTGCACGTAGTCATCAAACGAATACATATTTCGCGGATATACTGAATGCAGTCACACGCCTTAACGGTGTGAGATCTCTGTCAAAGATGAAGCAACAAGGGGGTTGGCATCATGTCGAAAGAAGTAGCTTTTATTACAGGTGCAGCGCAAGGCATTGGGGAATCTATAGCGCGACGGTTAGTTGCCGACGGCTTCGCTGTCGCCATTGCTGATCTCAACACGAAGCTTGCACAGCAAGTCGCCACATCGATTAGCGATGAGGGTGGTCAAGCTATCGCGATACATCTCGACGTATCTGATCGTGAAGGTTTTGAAGCAGCAGTTCATCAAGCTGCAGATGAACTTGGTGGTCTGAATGTGTTGGTGAATAACGCCGGAATAGCACCGACCACACCTATTGATTCCATTACTCCTGAGCTCTTCGACAAGGTCTATCACATTAACGTTGCCTCATGCATATGGGGTATGCAGGCTGCCGTAGCAGTGTTCAAATCCTTAGGCCATGGAGGAAAAATCATCAATGCTGCGAGTCAAGCAGGCGTCGTAGGTAACGCTAACCTTATGCTCTATAGCTCAACAAAATTCGCAATACGCGGTCTTACACAAGTCGCTGCAAAAGATTTAGCTAAAGATGGCATCACCGCAAATGCCTTCGCTCCAGGAATCGTGAAAACGCCAATGATGATGGATATAGCTCATCAAGTTGCAGTCAATGCAGGTAAAGATGATGAGTGGGGAATGTCCACCTTCTCAAAGGACATCACTCTAGGACGTTTGAGCGAAGCTTCAGAAGTTGCTGCGGGCGTCTCTTTCTTAGCTGGGCACGACTCTGATTACATGACTGGTCAAACATTAATCATTGACGGCGGTATGCAATTTCAATAAATTGCAATAATACATAATGTGCACAGCGGGTCTGTGAGTTTCTTGTATGAGGTGACACGAGAATATTGGTATTCCAACATTCTCATTCACTTACGAAGCAATGAACTCACAGACTTGCTGTGCACATTATGGTTGTAGTTGAAAACTCGTTTTAGAAGGTAATCACGAAGCGATAATCACGCCCGTCAAGGACACTCGATACATAATCGTCCAAATCAGACTTAGTAAAATCCACTCCTATTGAGCGAAAGCCTTTCGCTGCTTCCGACCGCAGAGTGTAGGGCTTCGTTTCATTCCTAGTTGCTCGTAGTCTTCTATCTTCCGCGCTCACACTGCGCGCCATATCCCACTTCTGTTTTTTATCAGAGTGGATTCGCATGCCTTTATGCATAATAATTCTCTTAATTTCTAAACACATCTCTATCTATGACCGGTCCTTCCGGCCTCATATTGTCTTTGTATTCGATGACGACTATACACCTGTGCTACGCAAATGCAACGCTAAGAGCGAATACCGTTGACGATAGACCTCATTAAGCCAATAAACAGATTTCCGTGCAATAATCTGCGCATGGATGACTATGTTCTAGATGGCGACTACGACAGAGAAACCTTACAAGAAATGATAGAGCTACGCGACCTCTTTGAGCTTGGTGTCATAGATGAAACCGAGTTTTCGAATCGCATTGCACTCTTAATGGATTGGTGAGTTTCACTATGCTTCATTCGCCCACTTCGAGGCGGGACCACCGTCAGCATGGATAAAGAAATCGATATCGCATACGTCACTGTATCGCGATATCGAAGAAATCGTGTATCCGCGCTGTACAGCACGTCCACTCGCCAGTGGAAACCATAAACGGATCCAAGAAGCAGCCTCATACAGGGCATCTGGGAAACGCGTCGCACTAGAAAAGGTTATTCTACGCAGCGTATCTCCAACACACTAGTTGTGAATCGATAACTGTTAAATCGAGTAGTTTCGCGCCTAGCACATCAAGCACTGCTCCCTGGAATCCTCTACGCATAGCGTTCTCCTTCCAAGGCATTCAGCTTTCAATAAGCTCAGATTGAGCCTAGGCCTGCAATGTCCACGATTCTAAAGACATATCTGGGAGGTGTAAAGAGTGTGGAACACATTATTAATCATTCATCGCACGATTTCCTCAGTGTTGCACGACTCATGGTGCTATTACTTGCCCACTTTTCTGCCACTGCTGTATCCCGTATTTAACAAATAAGTAGAAGACGTAAGAGACCATGACTATTGCCAATGCTGTTTCAATCCCTTGCAGGATAAACAGCCAAGATGGCACAGCCCAACCAATGCTCTGGAATAATGTCAGTGCTTTGTACAGCGCAGTCGCTGTGATGACGAAAGGAAAGGTCATAGCTGCATATGAAGGAGCGAAGGATATGCTGAGCAACTTTGGTAATCGGCACAACACCATTATCAACAAGGCTTGTGCACAAAGCAACATTACTAATACCAGCACAGGGTTGGGGTTGTTATCCGATGTCGTGTAACCAACGATTGACAGACTCATGGGTGCGGCATAAATGCAGAATGTCGGCTGAACAGCTTGAGGCAAAGCAAAACGGAACATTCTGATGCTTACGACCACGAAGGTCGCGGCATAAAGCACAAATCCACACCAGAATATCAATAGTCCAAGTGGCTGCTGTCCAACTGCTTGCGCTGTTGCCGAAGCGACCACAATCCCCACAAAACCTACGAACCATGTTGGATACACATTCTTAAGACTAAAATCTTTTATAACGAAGCGACTGGCTATGTGAATCATCAAAATGATGTTGCAGCTGACGGCAAAGTACCATAGTGCAACCGCAATCACATGCATCTTCCCCCCAATTGGGGACAAGTAACTGGCATATTGCATTAATGACATCAGCACTGTTGCAGAGACAGGTGCCACAACAGGATTAGACATGTCAGCGCTAAGTACCAGTGAAGGGTGAATTAGACATTTGCCGATGATCGTTACCATAAATGGTAACGGCAGTATAGCGAAAACCCAATGAATCCAGATACTGTCGTTGGGCAAGAGCGTACTCAACAATGCTCCCAGAGCCAATACCCCGAGAGTTAGACCTCCTTTGGGCAGAGGAACTGTGCGATGGTAGTTAACCATTCTCGATTCTGTAACTGTGCCTATATTGGCATTGAGTTCTTGTTGGCGTACTGCAGTGTCCGCTTCTGCAAGCGCGGTATTCATGCTGTTCATACCGCTAGTGTGCAATCAATATATCCATTCTTCAAATTACTATTAAATATATTAATTATTCCATAATGGAATTTAACTATCCACTGACATTACTGAGGTGCTGAATGACGACAGTTAATGATCTGAGTTTCACCCACTTAATCACGCTAGTAGCGGTATTTGAAACAGGCGAATTCACTGCTGCTGCCGACGAACTTGGTATCGCTCAATCTACTGTTTCAAAACGTATTGCAACAATGGAAAGCGCTTTTGGACTACAACTCTTCATCAGAAGAGCAAAAAGTGAATTGCTGCCAACTCCTGCAGGACGTCGTCTCTACGATTCTGCTGCCTCGGTACTACAACAGTGGTCAGATGCGGTGTATCACATGGCTCCAAGCAACTTTCAAAAAACACCGTTTACGCTGATGCTTTCACACACAGCTTCCAGCACTCTCCTACCTCGTGTAATAGCTGGAATGCATCGCCTGCTAGACACCATGGATTTCTCGGCGCATACGATGAATTCTGAACAAATCATTGAGGGGATCATCAAAAAACATGCTCAAATGGGTATCATCGAAAAACCTGTTGATACCGAGACTGTCCAACTCGATGTGTTATGCGAAGATCAGCTAGTATTGGCCGTCAATGCACCGCAAGACCATGAGCTCTCTGCAGAGCAACATGAAACACAACACAACATGGTGCTAACCCCAGATAATAGCTCGTCAATTCCATCAGATGCACTATGGCTGTTACGAGAACCAGGGTCAGGTGTGCGATACTTCACGGACATGTTTTTCAGGACTTTCGGATTATCTCCCTCTCGTGTTGTTGAGCTTGATAGCAACGAAAAAATTTGTTCGGTTTTAGCTTCTGGGATAGGGTGCACGGTGTTATCAAGCCAGTCAGCACCCAATGGCGTGCCCATCTTCAACCTCGGAGACAGTTTTGTACGCCATTTTTTTGCGGTTACGCCTAAAACCGGTTTGAATCCAGATCAACGGATCATAGCTCAAAAAATTATCGAGATACTGCGGTAACTGCTGTGATGTATACCGCACTAACCTCAATCTGACTCATCCAAAGGGATGAACGAAATCACTCCACAGAAGGATTCAAAGCTCCCCGCTGATTCTTTATCATCATCATATGGATTGGTATCTCATAGGCTTTTGGGCCGGATTAATAATTACGTTAGCTGGATTCTTTATCCTCAGCTTGGGCGGCATGTGCTTCAGATTACGAGCATACAGAAATTTACCCGCCTGGGATGGAGCAACCAGACCGTTGCTCCGTTGGGGAATATCTATCCTAATGGTTGGCTTAGTAATATTCTTGCCTGTTCTCTATCACCTCTATATGACGGCATCATGATGCACAAGATGCCTTATGGTGCTGTGAGCGATGAACAGTATTATTCCTTACACCTTCACTCTTGGTGTGTTCTCAAACGATAGCGAATACGATGTTCTTACCTTGTAAAAAGGAGGAACAATGTCAACGGGGACAAGATTCAACAATCAAACAATAATCGTTACAGGAGCGGGGTCTGGGATAGGCAAAGCTACTGTTACACGACTACTACAAGAAGGATGCACAGTAATTGCCACAGATATCAGTGCGCAACGACTTACCGATTTCAAAGCTGAGCAAGGTAATGCTCCTTTAGAAACTGTAGCGGGAGACATCTGCGATGAGTCAGTAATTCAACGCATTATGGAAGCCGCAGGTCCACACATTGATGGTCTGGTAAACAACGCAGGGATAACCGATGGCTTTCTACCAAACGCAGAGGTAGACAACGCCACATGGGATCGAGTTATTGCAGTGAACCTCACTGCTGTTATGAAGCTCACAAGAGCAGTGCTGCCATTGATGATTGACGCAGGTAAGGGATCTATCGTCAATATCTCATCCGAGGCGGCCACGCGTTTGGCGGCAGGAGCGGCATATACGGCTTCGAAATATGCCGTTATAGGGTTAACGAAGAACAACGCTGCATTCTATACGCGTAAGGGAATCAGAACGAACGCTGTCCTTCCAGGAGGAGTCGCGACTAATATCGAGGCACCCTTCAAATCTGAATATGCCATGGAAGTCTTAGGCAAAGCCTTTTCTATGGCTCCTGCACCTGCGTCGTCAGAACAACTTGCTGCTGCAATAACTTGGCTTCTCAGTGATGACTCCGCAAACATTTCAGGTACGGTACTGAATTCTGATGGAGGTTGGAGCACTCTGTAATATTTGCAGGGCTACGCCCCATTAAATACATGTACGACAGCGCATTAACGCTGACGCACATACCAACAGACATGCAGCCATAGCCAGTTCAATAGATGAGTGCCTGAGTCACATGCCAAGGCACTCATCTTCATATTGTTGTCGGTGGAGCTCTATCGCCTCGATAGAACACTGTCACCAACGAAGGAATAGAGACAGCGATTATTTCGCTAAACTCACCGAACCACGTATCACTTGCCAGCGTGAATCGATTAGGTGCCAGTCACGGTGCCATTTCAACAGTCCATGTACACGCTCACCCTGAATAATGTTCACCACCTCTGCCACGACCTCAGTAGAACCTGATGTTTGTCCTTCTCTCACCGCCGAGATCCGCCGACTCACCTCATCCAAGCGCTCAAACTTGGTCTCTCCTGTTTTATGAGATTTCAGGTCATCTTGCTTACTTATATTCTTGCCGTCTATGCCCACAAACACCAGATCATCAGATATCATCCGGTCAAGCGTTGCCACGTCACTATTCTTCATGGCTTGTTGCAAGGCCGTCTCTGCGGCATCCAACGATAACGATTCAGTACTTCTCACGAATCTCCTCCATCTGATTTTATTCATCTTATTATGAGCAGCATTAGCGCTATGCGGCGTGCTTACTAACCCAACATACACTTCAACAGGGCGGAAATCGGCTAAGTATTAATGATGAAGCCATTACACCACGTTTCAGCAATCATGCTCCGGCGTGGCAGCATTCTGGGGTACCAATGGGGTACCTCTAACAGTGAACCCTCGCGGCGTCGTGTGGCTGGCGTCTTGGGGTTGGCACACATGTGGCGCTCATAATTCTCTGAAATAACGATGATGTGGATACAAAAAAGCCCCGCAGCCCTTAAGGCTGTAGGGTTTCATATTGGCTGGGGTACCTGGACTCGAACCAAGAACAACTGAACCAGAATCAGCCGTGTTGCCAATTACACCATACCCCAATTGGCTGGCGTAACAATCGTAAACACGATTGCCGCGTCCGTCGTACCCCCAACCGGATTTGAACCGGTGTTACCGCCGTGAGAGGGCGATGTCCTAGGCCGCTAGACGATGGGGGCCTTCTTCTGTTATCCGCAGCGCGTCTTCCGAAGAAAAAACGCAGCGGATACAGAATATACATGCTTATAAGTTGTTTTGCAAGCTGCGCAGTCTTGCGAGTGTCACAGGTTTACCGATAATCTCCATAGATTCAAACAACGGTGGCGAAACACGCCGACCTGAAACTGCTACACGAATAGGTCCAAATGCGAGTCTTGGCTTATATCCACCCTCCTCAACCAGAACCTTGCTCAGCAGCTCATGGAGTGCATCTGTGTGCCATTCGCCTTCTGGGACCTCTTCCAATGTAGCAACGGCCTTCTCAAGCACCTCACCTGCAGTTGCCTTAAGCTGTTTGCGCGCATCAGCTTCGGGCTCCAGATATTCTGCTGTGCTCAACAAACTCCCAGCCATGCCTGCAACCTCACTTAGCAGACGCACACGCGGCTGAATTAACGGCGCAGCTGCTTGCAAAATGTTGCGCTCACGGTCCGTCAATGCATCCCATGAGTCTGCAGAAACCACACCGTCACGATGCAGGTATGGAATTGCGCGACCTAAGAAATCATCAGGCTCTAGCATGCGAATATGTTCAGCATTGATGGCTATAGCCTTATCAATATCAAAGTGTGCAGGATTAGCTTTAACGTCGCGTATATCGAAGTGCTCAGCTAACTCCTTCATACTAAACACATCGCGGTCAGGCCCAATTGACCATCCCAGCAGAGCGAGGTAGTTCAACAATCCTTCAGGAATAAAACCGTGCTCTCGATGAAGGAAGAGGTTGGACTCCGGATCTCTCTTCGAAAGTTTCTTCTTGCCTTCGCCCATGACATAGGGCATATGGCCAAAGAGCGGCATCTCCTGAGCAATGCCGAGCTCAATCAACGCACGGTAGAGCACAATCTGTCTGGGAGTAGAACTCAACAAATCTTCACCGCGTAGCACTACATTAATGCGCATCATAGCGTCATCAACCGGATTAGTTAGTGTGTAGAGTGGATCACCATTGGGCCTGACTATGACATAGTCAGGTACTGAACCTGCCTTAAAAACAATTTCTCCGCGGATAAGATCATCGAAGGCTACATCATCCTCTGGCATGCGGATACGAATTGCTGGCTTTCTTCCCTCGTTACGGAAGGCCTGCTTCTGCTCATCGGTCAATGTCCGGTCATAGCCGTCATATCCGAAGGCTTTGGGACGCCCCGCGGCAAGGTTACGAGCTTCGATTTCCTCACTGGTTGAGAAAGACTCGTAAGCATAACCTGCGTCAAGCAACTTTGTTGCAACGCTCTTATAAATCTCGGTTCGTTCTGACTGACGATATGGGCCATCAGGACCGCCAACCTCTATACCCTCATCCCAGTCCAGCCCAAGCCACCGGAGCGCATCGATAATTTGCTCGTAGCTTTCTTGAGAGTCACGTGCTGCATCAGTATCTTCAATACGAAACACGAAAGTACCCTTGGTATGACGAGCTTCAGCCCAATTGAATAGGGCTGTACGCACCATACCCACATGAGGTGTTCCGGTCGGCGATGGGCAAAAACGAACACGTACATTACTTGGAAAATCAGTGGTGCTCGACCGGCCTGCCTTAGCATCTGCTGAAACCGTTATTGAATCTTGTTGAGAAGTCTCTTGGGTCATAACCCCTATTGTGCCGCGGCAACGGGACGGCCACACCTACATCACTATTGTTCTTGTGTAATTAGCGTGCTCGCTGTGCAAATCTACTTGTCAAGCATGCAAGGTTATACCCATATGCTCTTATCGCTAGTGTGTCATGCGCAGAAGAATACCGTTTCCACGGTAAGCAGTGTACAACCGCACGACAATACATATCTCGCGCACACAAGGAACTGCGGAATTAAGCGTAATCATCGTTTGTGTAGGGATACTGAAATATCAAGGTCGCAAAATACTTCATGAATGGCGAAATACCGCCATTCATGATTCTGTGGACGGCCCACTGAGATTAAATATCCCTACACAAACGGAGGAACAGACGATATTCAGTGCTCAAAGCAGTGTTTGGCATAGCACTACCCACTGTTTCTACCCAGTGTTTCTACCCACTGTTTCAAGTGAAAATCAGTTCCTAAGCCTTTTGCTCTTCGTCGCGATCTTTACCATATAGTTCAGGTATGAATCGCTCTTGATCGTGCAATTTTGCCCAAATGACTGGGCTACCCGCTTCAACAGATTTCGGCACATCAATAACACGCTGATTTGACGAACCTCTAAATTGAAGCAAACTATTCTTCTCAGATTCCAAGAATCGTCCATCCACCAAGACATCAACCATAGAGAGCAACTCGGCCTTATCTGGCGTTTCACCCTGTCTCATCAACTCTTCCCAGGTGTAGCCAGTCCAGCACCAGATGTCTTTGCTATGCCCAAAACGCTCACGAATTTTATGCAGCAACGGGTTCAACATTGGCGTGTTCAGCATCGGCTCACCGCCAAGTAGCGTCAGACCTTGCACATAAGGCAATGCCATATCGGCTAATATCTGATCCTCAAGTTCAGGCGTATAGGGATGCCCCGAACGAAAATTCCATATAGAAGAATTCCAACAGCCTTCACAGTGAAACGGACATCCACTGACATAGATAGAACATCTGATACCTTCACCATCAGTGACAACAAAACGCTTGTAATCGGCTACTATTCCTCTGCTGAGCTTTCTACCATCCCACTGACCTGCCTTAGGATTATTCGTCAATCCGGAAGGCACCCCTGGGCCACGTCCTGGCTCACCGTGTGCGAAATCACGCCGACCAGGGGCGGTTGCAATGAATGATCCACTCATCGCGTCCCACCCCCAATCTCAATATCACTTGGCGTCATCCCACCATTCCTTGGTGGAACCATCTTTGAGTACCACATGGCCCGTTTCACCCGCCATATGCTTGACGCGATGAGCAATCTCCTCATGACGCCCGTGAACCATCGGACGCTGCACAGGATTACCAAGATAACCACATGTGCGCTTAGTTACATTGCACTTGGCTGGGTCACTGTTACCACATTCAGGGCACTTAAATCCTTCTTCAGTGGGCTCGAAATCACCCTCAAAACCACATTCAAAGCAATGATCTATAGGAGTATTGGTACCGAGATAACCAATACCAATGCCGTAAGCAAAATCCCAGACAGCTTCTAGTGCTTTCGGATTCTGTTGCAGCGTTGGGAATTCACAATAGTTGATGAACCCACCACTAGCAAGATATGGGAAGTCACGTTCATAACTCAGCTTCTCCATCGGAGTAGGACGCAGCCAGACTGGATAGTGGAAGCTATTGGTGTAGAAGTCATGATCAGTCACACCCTCCACTGATCCAAACTTCTCCTTATCCATGCGAGCAAAGCGGTCAGTAAGGCTCTCAGCAGGAGTGGAGTATACGGAATAGTGGTAGCGCTCGGTCTTAGCCCATTGTGCACAGAGCTGGTTCATTCTGCGTACAATGCTCAACGCAAATTCTTTACCCTCCTCATCCCAGGAGTGATCCTTCATCCAGTCCTTGCCAAAGAACACGGCAGTGGCTTCGTAAAGACCGATATAGCCCAAAGAAATCGTCGATCGTTCATCGCGGAAAAGTGAATCCACTTTTTCACTTGCCTCAAGGCGGCCGAATGCACCGTACTGGAATAACGTCGGAGCATTAATAGGTGTTGCCTGCTTGCAGCGCATAATTCTAAACTGCATAGCGTGATGTGCCACATCCATGCGCTGATCAAAAATCTTCCAGAAACGATCCTGGTCACCTCGAGATTCCAAGGCGATACGTGGGATATTAACAGTGACAACGCCGAGATTCATACGACCATCCTCGACATCCTCACCGGTCTTAGGATCAATCCATCCTTGTAAGAAGCTTCTGCAGCCCATAGGAGCCTTGAAAGAACCCGTGATCTTGACGATGTTGTCATAGAACACCACGTCAGGATACATACGCTTGGTAGCACATTCGAGAGCGAGTTCCTTCAAATCGTAATTCGAATCACCCTCATCGGCATTGATGCCATGCTTAATGGTAAACACCAACTTCGGGAAGATAGCAGTATGGCGTTCCTTGCCAAGTCCCCTAATGCGAATCAGCAAAATCGCTCGCTGAATTTCTCTAGAGAACCACGAGGTCCCTAATCCAAAACCAACCGTAACGAATGGTGTTTGACCATTGCTCACACGATTGGAATTAATCTGATACTCCATCGTCTGCATTGCATCGTAAATATTCTTACGAGTGAGAATTTTGGCATATTCTTGTCGAATCTGCTCAAGCTCAGGAGCATCGTGGTCAAAAGGCGTATCAGCAGGAAGAGCCTCGCGGTTCTCAAAATGCAACCACCCTGGTTCCTTGGCCTTCAGGTTTTCGACACTCTTACGAGCAACCTCAAGAGGAGCATTATCAGGAATCACTGCTTCAGCCATATCGAGATTCTTGCGATAATCCAGCATCGCATAAGGCTCAAGCATCTCGTCACACCGATTTACGGTCTGACCGCCATATTGACATCCGGCAATGTCTTTGATGATCTGAGTAATCTGAGTCGAGGCTGTACCAATCGATTTAGGTGAGTCCATCATCGCGTTACCCAGCGCGAATCCATGCTTCAACATGTCACCAAAATCAGGTAGCGAGCAATTCGTCATTGGCGTGAATGGCGAATAGTCAGCGTCATGAAAATGGATATCGCCTTTAAGGTGTGCGTTAGCAACCTCTTTTGGCAACATCGTGAGCGCTGAAGCTTTACTGACTGCACCTGCGAGCAAATCCCGCTGTGTGGCATACACATTGCTGTCTTTGTTAGCGTTTTCACGCACCAACGATTCATCTCTACTGGTCAGTCGCTTCACTGCCTCGTTAACATCAGTAGCTTTTGCACGATCAATATCACGGCTCAGCCGGTAGGTCGTGTAGGAACGAGCAATCTCATAATGATGACCGTTAATTAATGCATGCTCGACCAGGTTTTGGATATCTTCAATTTTGACGGGCTTGGTGTATCTATCACGCACCTCACCTTCAACCTGCTCAGCAATAGCATGAATGGTTTGGCTTTCCTGAGGACCAACTTCTTCGCCGGAATCCTGATATGCCGATTCGACGGCGCTAACGATGTTGACGGGGTCGAAATCTACAATCCTTCCGTCCCTTTTTTCAACGAGAATCCCACCAGCCCTTTTGCCGGTTTCAACATTCTCTTCAACGACGCTTGCGTCGTTATCTAGCAGCTGACTCTCCATAAATCTCTTCCACCTCACACTGACGGAATTACACGTCTGTCATTTATCCAACAAGTCATACGATACACCAGAATCACCATATCTAGGGTTATATGGATAAATCATCACCATATGTAGGGTTTTGCCGAAAAAATCTAGATTCGTTGAAATCTACAAGAGCATCGAAACCGCGTCATCAAGCGCTTTCCAGCCAGCCCAAATGAGGACACGCCGAGCAACAAACAGCCACGCCGATGGAGCTTAGCAAATTTCGACTCCACAGCTGTTTTTTCTAAAACTATAAAGGTTTACGTTGAGTCCAAGGAGCTTTGGAATTGCGCAAACGAAGAGATAACAGAGTGCACAACATAATAACTATGAAAGCAATAACTAGCACGAGCCAGTACTGGGCAAAACGAATAAGTACCGTGCCAACGATGGCTCCGATGAACATACTCGCTATAGATGCCGATCTGCGCCCTAACTGCGCACGTCCGGAACCAGTCTTACTGAGATCTGAAGCTATGCCCGTCATAGTTAATGTCAGCACAGTAGTTGTCATATCGGGAACGCGCAGTGCTCGTACCGTAGAATTCTGTAAGCCGAAGGATATTGCGAGTAAAACCGTCAACGCTTCCATCGTATAGGTCTGATTAATCGGCAGTACTACCGAAACGATCAGTGCCACCGCTACAACAGCATCCTGCAACAACAGTGATGCCAGCAAATGTCTGCCTCGATGTCTGCCAAATGCTTTGATCAGTAAGCCTCCAGAGGCGGCCGCTAGCAAAAATGGCACTAATGCGAAGATATAGGATTTCCAATAAAATCCTGGTGCCCCTCCCAGCGCAAAGCCAAGGAACATAAGGCTACCGGTGATATTAGCTACGAACACTCTACCGAGTAGCAAATAGCTGAAGGCATCTACCATGCCTGTTACAAAAGTCAGCATGGTCAACAACAACGGTAAAGGACCGTCTTTCTCGTCCCTGGACACCACGGTGCGATACACATTACCGACTTTATTGATCACACCTACCCCCACTTTGCAGACAACACCAACAATCTCCAACAATACGTGAACCCCTTCACAGCACTTAACGTTCATGTGACATGTAGCACCAGTGGAGTCTTCAGTCAGATGCACGCATATAATAGCTATGTTCGCGCGGTTGGTGGCAGCAGCCGTGCCAAGGTCTATCAGTACCCATAGCGACTTAAAGCGAATCTTTAAGTCCGATGCGGTCTGGTGCGTCGCGCGGGCTCATCACCTTCCCGTAGTCGACCACCTCTCCGCAGATGCGCATAACAGCGCAGAAGGCAAGGTGAAGAAGAGTTGGGAAAGCACACACAAGGTGCCCGCCGTATAGGTAGGGCAGTCGCAGCACTGTGCGGTTTATCACTCATAGCTGCTGCCACAGCTTGTTCAAGCACAAATTCAACTAGCGGCAGCGATAATCCAACAATCTCGTTCATGCTGGATTGGACGCCAAATACCAACCACGTCGGCATATATGCAGCTGAAGCTCTGGGATATTACAAAGATGCAGGTGTGAACGTCCAGATATTGCCAACAGCCCAGGCCGGGGCAGAAAGCTCTGTCGAAAATAAGGTAGCTGACATCGGCTTTACTACCTTAAGTAATGTAGCGGCTTTCAATGCTCAGGGTGGATCGCTCCGCTACGTATTTGACCTAACCCAAAAGCCTGTTGCACGTTGGTGCTCGTTGGCATCACGAACCGACATTCACACGCCAAAAGATTTTGATGGCAAAACCTTTGTTAGTTTCGGATCAGCTGAGCAAACAGCCGTAGTACGGCAGATGATTAAATCAGCAGGCGGCACCGGTGACTTCCAGACCGCAACTGCCGGTACCAACACTTTCCAAACATTAAGCAGCGGGAAAGGAGATTTTGGCGGCTTCTATGTAACATGGGAGAATGTCGAAAGCGAGTTACACGGCCCTGCTCTCAATTGTTTTGTTGCCTCTGATTGGGGTGTCCCTGGCAATCCAGATCAGCTCGGTTTCGCTGTGAATTCTTCATGGTTAAAGGATTCTAACAATCAACAGTCTTTACGATCCTTTATGTCAGCAACCCTCAAAGGTTATGATTATGCACTTTCTCACCCTGATGCTGCAGCTCAACTACTGGTGAAACAGGCTAAGGAAGCAAATCTAGATGCCACACTCGCGAAAACTTCGATGGAGGATATCGTTAAAGGTGGCTATTGGACGAACTCGCCGAATGGAACAGCTATATCTGGAAAGCTGAATATGCAGGAAAGTCAGGACTACCTTGATTTCCAGCAATCTGCTGGAACATACACTGATGCCTCAGGAAAGAAGGCAGCCAAAGCTCCGCAAGTCTCTGAACTAGCAACCAACAGTTACGTGCAACGGTAATGTACTCCCACAGTTCAAGCGGTCCACACACTGCTTCAGCGCCGCAACAACGCTCTACTCATCAATCTGTGCGTCGAGTAGTACCAGCGACACTATTATTGCTGGTACTACTCGTGCTCTGGGAAGTATATGTACGATGTTCTGGAATTTCCCCGCGCACCGTACCAGCGCCAAGTGCAATTTTTACTGCAACAGTTGATACTTTCCCTGAACTGATTACTGCTAGCGCTATCACAGCATATGAGGGCATAGCAGGTTTTGCTGTCGCGGTATTGCTTGGCATTGGATTAGGCCTAGGCATGTATATGTGGAGATCAATTCAGGATAGTATCTACCCAATCCTCGCCGCAGCTCAGACAATCCCCTTGATTACTATCGCACCACTATTCATCATTTGGTTTGGTTTCGAGCCTATAGGCAAAGTAGTTATCACCGCTATATTCGCAACATTCCCTATAGCTATTCAAACTTTTCGGGGCTGTAAGGCTGTTCCACAATTCTTTGCAGATGTTGCATTGACATGTGGTGCTACCAGAGCATGGACCCTATGGCATGTAACCCTGCGCGTCGCCGCACCACAAATTTTTACTGGTTTACGCGTTAGTGCCGCATATGTATTTGCAACTGCAGCCACGGCCGAATACCTAGGTGCGCGTAACGGTTTGGGCATCTGGTTACAGGCAGCTTTCAACTCCTTCCGTACACCCCTTATCTTTTCTGCCACGGCGGTCATTGTTATACTCACTGGGCTACTGCTTGGATTCATCAGCTTGTGTGAGTGGCTGTTGATAGGGTTTGACGATACGAAGGAATGAATTTCTATCACTCGCTGTACAAACAGTGGGAGCATCTGGTGGTAAGCGCAGGGGAAAGCGAAGAATTCCGTCATTAATAGTTTTGGCGATACACCTTAGTGAAAGATACGCAAATCAGCTTTTTCTCAACATATGTGTTATCAATGAGGGAAGAGTTAACAGCGAGAGCAGAATTAGGAGCCATTGATGTCCGAACCCACAAACTCAGGTCGACCAGAACCCCGCGAGGGTTCTCAACAGCAACCAGAATTTGGACAATACGCGCCAGCTCAAGAGTCGTACACACATCGCTCATCTAGTGATGATCAACCCCAATATGGGCAGCGCATCCCTCAATATGGGCAACAGGGATATCCGCTCGCACCACTACCTCAAGTTCCACCGCAGTTTGACACCAACGGCAATGTCTTCGGTCAACAGCCGTCAAGTGATTCACCGTGGTATGGCATCGGATTCGGTCATGCTATTCAACGATTCTTTACCAAGTACGCCGTTTTTTCTGGTAGAGCTTCGCGTGGCGAAGTCTGGTGGCTCGTGCTATTCAATATTCTCGTCACCATGGCGCTATCGCCCCTTGGGCTTATCTCCCCGACTGTCAACACCTGGGCCGGATACATCTGGGAGGCCGCAGTCTTCATTCCGTGGTTAGCTGTTGGTGCTCGTCGCCTACACGATGCGAACATTAGCGGTTGGTGGATCGTGCTACCAAACGCTTTAACGTATGGCGGCTCATTGGCTATGCAATTCTTCGTTTCTGACGATATTCAGGAATTTGCAAACTATGTAGTAACCCATAACACGATAGAAGGGTACCCACAAGATATCCAGACAACCCTTGCTTTGGCATCGGTGTTAGTTCTGATGACTCTTGCAGGCACCATACTGTGGGTAATCTTCATGTGTCTGAGTAGCAAATCCGCAGGTGCGCGATTCGACAAGATTCAACCATCACAGTTTGGCAATAACTCACAGCTTCAGGACCAAACAAGTATGCCGAACAGTTCTACGTATGACCCTCAGCAGCCAAATTTTCATCAGGCTGGATGAGCTCAACAGCTTAGCAACTAGTACGTTGTTTCTAGGAGCCCCAAACAGATCTACTCACTACGAACTATGTATACATTCATAGTGAGTTTTCTGTAGCTATAGTTCAACGTGCTCTTTGCCCTCATCATCTTGAACGTGGGCAAATTTTGCCGCAAGTGCTTCTTTATTCTTACGCTCATCCTCGGCTTTTGCCTGTTCTTTTGCAACGGTAGGATCCCACAACACATCATCAAGATGACGCTTCCACTCGTGTTGAGCTAGCGGTGAGAGGAACTGTGCAAAACTGATAAGTTTGACGGACCCTTCAGACCGAGCGCTCAGCATTCCAGTAAAATCGTGATCGCTCAAAAATAGTCTGGGGATTGCCAAACGCTCCTGAATTTCGTTCAAAAACAACACCACGGGCAGGGCTCGCTGCGGCTGGTTTGGATTGTCGACTCCAATAGCATCAATAAATGCGTTGACAGAAACAATCGATAGCGCGAAACGCTGCGCAATCCCTTCTGGGTCAACCGTAGTTTTTAGCGCATCATCAGTGGTACCAAGAGAAGAACCTATACTTTCAAGTGTTTCTGCCACACGCGTGACGGTGTCCTGATCCCAGTCAACGCCCAAGATGGCACAGGCGGCCATAACCTGTTTAGTGTCACCGCTTTCCGAATAATCAGCAATGGTGTCATAGGCTTCATTTGCACGGAGCAAGGCTTCGACAATGCTTTGAGGCCTGCCAGGTATTTCACTAGCACCCTCATACACATATTCCGCGTCTGGAACAGTAACATCTTCGCCGGTGATCACTCGTGCGATAGTTTGCGTCATGCGAACTTGAAGATTTTCACCGTATTTCGCATCATTATCCATCTGAAGAGCTTCACTCAGTGGCCATAATTTCATTAGTTCGCCAGCTACTGCCGACGCATCACGTAGTTCAGGCAATATCGCTACACGCCCGATATCGTTCGTCTTAATCACCGTCGCCATTGCTACCCCCTCGTTTCCGCTCAAGCAAAGCTTGCCATACCGTGCATCATCATCCTCGATGTACACCGCATAACGTGGTTTCATCATAGACACCTGGTGTATTACTCAGATGTATCAACAGGCCAAAACCTTAGATAACAGCAGCAGCTGGGTCTGCATACTCAATGGAAACAGGCAACTTTGTTGCATTATCGAAAGTAATGGTAGTTATTGAAGCTAGACCTGTATGCCTCATCATCATGTTATGTTCTGCTCTACCTTTTTCTAACAGATGCCGGAAAGTCCAAATCGGGGATTCGTGGCTGATCGCGATAATGTGTTCGCCCGGGTATTCGTCGACTTTTTCATAGACAAAATCGCCCACACGTTGCGCAATCTGCTGATACGTTTCCCCCCAACTAGGTTTCCAGAGGTTATGCAATAGTTTGATATTGTTTCTTCGCCATACCGCACCATCTCCATGACCGATACGTTTACCTCTGAACTCGTTCCCTGCCTCAATAATGCGGTCATCCAAGGTAACCGTCAGAGGATCTTCACCATGCTTCTCGCGTTCCTCATTAAGCGCTTCAAGAATTGCATCAGAAGTCTCACAGGTGCGGTCTAAAGGAGACGAAAATAGTGCGACAGCATTGTTGAGTGTTGGTTGTTGAGCTATATACTGCGCAGTTGCTCGCGCCATACGTTGCCCGCGCGTGGAAAGATGGAAATCAGGAAGACGCTCATACAACACATGTTCTGGGTTAAACACCTCACCGTGACGAACTAAGCTCACCTTCGTCGTTGTCATAAAGCCTGTCCTCCAAATAGTCAATGTTGTTATATGGGTCATATATCTGCAGCAATGATTTCTTCCACAAATATGCCATCACCGTATACAGCGTGTCGCGTGGAGAGGACATATAGAGTATGCCTTGCATACAACACTATCTGTATATAACACAATCGCAGGGCTGCACAAACTCAACATTCTTGGCACCAGCGCATATTCGTATGCGTGACACCACCACATATCAACACCACTTAGCTAAAGCTGTATTGCTATGCCTGTTGACAGGTCTTGCGGCACACCACCACTATTAGGAAAGGTATTCATACCACATGGTCAATCAGATCGGTCACGCTCTGCGAGACATCAGCAATCGCGTTTTCGGAGGGTACGCGGAATTACTGCGCATGCCTCATACAGCGCGCTTTGCAATTGGTTCAGTAATCGCGTCAATGCCCTTCCCGATGATTGGCATGACCATCACTATTTCAGTGCAACATTATTATGGCAGCTATGCTCTTGCAGGTGCACTCACTGCTGTACAAGCTATCGCCTTGGCAATTGTGGGTCCGTTACTAGGCAAGCTTGTCGATAAATTCGGGCAACGACAAGTCTCTATACCAACGGTCATCATCTGGATTATCGCATCAATAGCTCTTATCAGTAGCATCACCGCTAAAGCGCCTGAATGGGTGTTGTACTGCATTACTCCCTTCCTTGCTGCTATTCCACCGTGGGGCGCTATGAGTCGTGGGCGATGGACACATTTACTCAAAGGTGACCGTGTACGAACCGACCGTGCATTGTCATTGTCAGGAGTATTTGACGAATGTATGTGGGTTATAGGTAATCCTCTCGCTTCAATATTGGCTGTCATTTCAGGACTCTTAGCTTTCTCATTCACTGGAGTGTGTGTAATTGTTGGGGCTCTGATGATTCTTACCGAACTCAGTACTGAACCTCCATCGCAATCCCAGCTCGCACGTGAAGCTGGTATAACGCGAAAGGAATACCGCGAGCGCGAATCCGCAAAAGCAGCCGAACTCCAAGGTGAAATTGGTAAACAATCAATCTGGGGACCTGGACTTATTGCAGTTTGCGTGACTTGGTTTGGTCTTGGAGCTTTCCAAAGCGCAGCCGCCATTTCTATTGTGTCTTTTGCACGCGAGCAAAGCATGGAACAATATACCGGTTTTGTATTTGCTTGCTTCTCATTAAGCTCGCTGCTAGGCGCGATTTTATATGGTGCTAAAAACTGGGTGATTCCGCTATGGAAACGCTTTTACTTCTGTCTGTTGGTGGTAAACCTCGGCATCGGAACATTTTTGTTCGCTAAGCACCTTTGGGTAATTATGATTATTTATCTCATTATCGGTGTATGCCAAGCGCCTACTTGGATCAATGGCAATCAATTGATTCTGCATTTAGTACCACCCACCAGATTCACTGAAGGTGTTGCTTGGATGGGAGCGATGAATGCTATCGGTGCATCAGTCGGATCGGCCGTCGCTGGGCAATTCATCGATAAGTTCGGCTCGCATGGTGGCTTTGCTGTGGTAACTGGACTTGCACTGGCATCCTTGGTTATAGCATTTATAGGGCTGCAGCAGATTCGCACTAGCACCGAGAAGCCAACACTCACACAAGTCACGGTTTAACTGCGCTGAGGCTACCAACGCTCAGTGTCAGTACTCCAACTATGAAGCTGTGTTATGTCTACAGAGGACTCTCAGATATAACACAGCAAACTCGATGCGACGAATTTGCATATAAGTACCGCACTTTCAGGTCACCACGGCATCTATATGTTTGAATGGTGAACTGTGAAAAAACTCATCGCTCAGATTGCGAAATTCGGTGTTGTCGGGGTTATCGCTTTCATTATTGATTTTGGTATCCTTAACCTCCTCGTTCGTTATGCTCATATGAACAACGTTTCCGCAGGAACCATTTCTTTTTTGGTCTCTCTTGCGGTTAACTATCTACTGAGCATGTCTATAGTCTTTAAGCACAGAGACGATATGGCACGGTGGCTAGAAATCGTCATTTTCTTTATTTCAGCTGCCATAGGACTATTAATTAATGATGCGGTTTTATGGATGGGGACGGCTTCACTTCCCGCTGACGCGATAGAAACCATGCATGGGACATATGTGCTGTATACCAACATAGCCAAACTCGTGGCTACAGTCATCGTATCGGTTTGGAACTTTATCATCCGCAAATGGCTACTCGATGCTCCCTCACCCGAGGAAAACGTCAACACCGATTCATTTGCACATCGTTTAGGTCGCTGGTCACTACAACATAATCCTTTCCCCGCTAAACCTATGATCAAGTAGCTAGACGTCATATAGAGCAAACTGAGCAGCGTATTCCCTTCGGTGCATCGACATAATCGTATTTTGTTGATGATCTCGTGATACTTATCATTATCAAATTGTTTTGTTAAAAGGGCGATAGTATCTGATCAAGAGCAAGAATTTCTTGTTGAATTATGGATTGTTAATCTTAGGAGGAATTATGCCAGTTATTCATACTCATGTCAGTACCTCAACCACTCAAGAGCAACGCAAACATCTGAAAGCCGCATATGGCAAAGCAATTACAGCTGTGCCAGGAAAATCAGAAGGCTGGTTGATGTGCCCATTTGAAGACAATATGCCTATATATTTCGGTGGTGATGATACCCAAGCGGCTGCCTACGTGGAGGTCAACGTTTTCGGCAGCAGCGTCCCAAATTCAGCTTGGGAGCAACTCACGAAGTCCATTATGAAAGCTCTAGGCGATGAGCTAGGTATTCCAGAAGATAGAACATATATACGCTACACCGCAACCACTAATTGGGGTTGGAACGGCGGGAATTTCTGATCGATAATCTTCACTATTCCATTTGTGTAGGGATTTTTATGTAGACAGCAAGTAGCAGCCCTGCAAATCCGCCAAATTTCAAGGCGAATATCTTGCCTCTATCTAGAATTCCCTACACAAACGGCTTCGATCGGCAATAAAGAGCCATATACGTGATAAGCGGGGTGTCAACACTCAACAATATGAGTGTTGACACCCCGCTTATCAGATTTGTAGGCAAAAACTGACTACTCAGCAACGACCTTAACAGTAAAGCTTGCTGAAATTTCTGGATGCAGAGCAACCGTAGCAGCAAAGTCACCAGTAGTCTTGATTGGATCTACATGAATGGCCTTTGCCTGCACGGCAGCCTTCGACTTAAGCGCCGCCACGATTACCTCGTTGGAGATACCACCGAAGAGCTTGCCTGATTCGGATACCTTTGCAGAGATTTCCACAGTGGTGCCCTCAATAGCATTCTTAGCAGCAATAGCATCCTCACGGGTGGCCAGAGCTTGAGCGCGACGTGCACGCTTCATGGTTTCAATTTGAGCAGCTGCGCCCTTGCTCCAAGCAAAAGCTAATCCCTGAGGGATCAGGTAATTGCGAGCAAATCCGGACTTAACCTCAACAACGTCACCTGAGTGACCGAGTTCAGCAACGCTTGTGGTGAGAATAACCTTGGTTTCCTTAGCCATGATAAACGCTCCCCTCAGCGACCGGTTGTCGCGTATGGCAACAAAGCCATTTCGCGAGCATTCTTGATGGCAGTAGCAATTTTGCGCTGCTCTTGTACAGTCACACCGGTGATACGACGTGAACGAATCTTGCCACGATCAGAGATGAACTTGCGAAGCAAAGCTACATCTTTGTAATCGATAGTGGTGATTTTGGCAGCCTTGAGTGGATTCGGCTTCTTTTTGAACGGTTTGACCGGTGGTTGCGGCCTTTTGCGTGACATCTGTTTGTACTCCTTGAATACTATATATATCTACGATAATCAGAAACTCAGATTGGTGAGCCTCTGGAAGCTAGAACTCTGGTTCGTCTCCTGAACCGCCGAAATCGTCTGAAGAACCAAATGATCCGAACGATCCGTTGCTGCTGTTTTGATCGGAACTCCATGGGTCTGCCGGAGCAGCATTCTGGCGGGAGGCTGGTGCTGCGGAAGCGCCACCCTGATATCCGTTGCCAGACTGATAACCTGCCCCACCTTGGTACCCACCATTGCCGCCATTGTTGCCAGCAGCATTAGCACTATTACCAGCGAAACCGCCACGGCCGTTGTCAGCATTCCCAGAATTCGAGTTGCGAGTAACCTGCGCTGTATTGCGAGAAAGAGCTGGCCCGATTTCATCGACCCGCATTTCTACAATCGTGCGATTATTACCTTCTCGATCCTGATAGGAGCGCTGTACCAGACGACCTTGCGCAATAACGCGCATGCCCTTGGCTAAGCTCGCCTGAATATTAGAGGCCATAGGGTTGTAATTGGAATCCCAAGCCGAACAACGCATGAACAGGGCATCACCGTCTTCCCACTGCTGAGAATTACGGTTGAACTGCCTTACAGTTGAGGCAATGGTGAAGTTAGCGACTGTGCCACCATTTGAGGTAGTACGAACTTCTGGATCCGCTGTGAGATTACCCACTACGGTAATAACCGTTTCTCCTGCCATATTCTTACCCTTCCAAATGCGTTAATCTGCTCAAAGCTTCAAGCGGTTACGAAGCAAAACTTGAGTTCTAGTTTACTTGGCATCCTTACGAAGGATCTTGGTACGAATAACCGATTCATTCAGGTTGAGCACACGATCAAGTTCATCACTCGTGGCTGGCTCAGCGCTGTAGTTGACAACTGTGTAGTTGCCCTCTTTTTTGCCATCAATTTCGTAAGCAAGCTTGCGGCGACCCCAGAAATCAGTCTTCTCGACTGAGCCACCTTCCTTGGTGACGATCTCAAGATACTGTTCGGTCAGCTTTTTCAAGCCTCGTTCGTCGAGCTCTGGATCGGCAATAAACATCAATTCATACTTATGCGCAGACATCACCCACCTCCTTCGGACTTATCGGCCGTGGACTTTCCACGACAGGAGGGTGTAGCGCGTGCGTGCGACGCGAATCCATGAGGATCCCGCCGCAAAGCAACTGTTCTAAGATACACCGTGTTGAGGACTGGACTACTGTGGGGCTAATGATCCAGACATGTGTCCAGTGGAGAATCGCGAAAATTCATCAACTAGTTCGAGGGGTGCAATCGCCCCCTTGACGTGTGAGGTTCTCGTTGTAGTAGGGATCATTAGCTATTAGCGAACTGTACTGTCCGCGCATTTTCTCCGATTCCTTTTCGAGTCTCTCCATCTTCTGCTTCGCAGCCGTATCGTATCCGCGGGTCACGGATTCAAAGTGATACAGCTCTGCCTTGTGGGCCCACACATTGTCTTTTCCAAGACGATCATGAATCCTGATACACAGATCCACATCGTTGTAGGCGACGGAATAGCTTTCGTCAAATCCTCCAACTGCCTTGAAGTTCTCAGCCTTGATCATGCAGCACGCGGCCGTAACAGCATAGTAGTTGGCATTCTCCATCAAACGACCGAAATATCCGACGTGGCTTCGTGGAGTGCCCACCATGATATGCCCTGCCACTCCTCCAAGTCCGAGTACGACTCCAGCATGCTGAATCCGCTCATTGGGATAATAGAGCTTCGCTCCAACGACCCCTACCCTGTCCTGTTGGGCATAACCGACCATCGTGGACATCCAATCAGGGGCGATGACCTGCGTATCGTCATTCAGGAACAACAGATAGCGGCCCGAGGCCTGCTGCGCAGCAAGATTATTGATTCTCGAAAAATTGAATGGGATATCGATATTCAGGACTTTGATCGGCACCTTCGATCGCGCGGAAAGCTGATCGTAGAGATCGAACATTGCCGTATTCGTGCTGCCATTGTCGGCGATCACGATCTCGTAATGTGGGTAGCTTGTTTTTTCCAGGATGGAGCTGATGCAACGTTCGATATTGTCGTATCCATCCTTCGTCGGAATGATAACCGAAACCAGTTCATCACCAGGAACTTCATATTCGATATCGTAAATGCCGTTGAGCGGGCTTCGTTGTGCCTTCGCCGCTATACCGCGCCTATCTAGGGCGGCCTGCACCGCATACTGACCGGCTGCAAACGCATAATCCTTCGAAGACTGATTGCCCGCTGTCGATGTAGGCAGTGTGCGCCAGTGATAGAGCACTCGGGCGATATGCTTGATGCTATCCGGATTGGTGGATTCAGTGGCTCGCAGCACGAAGTCGTAGTCCTGAGCGCCATCGAACTCGCTTCGAAATCCATTCAGTTCCATAGCCAATGATCTGCGATACACACCAAGATGGCTGATGTAGTTGGTACTCAGCAAGAGATCTGGTGAATAGTCCGGCTTGAATGCGGGATCGGAACGTTTGCCACCTTCGTCGATCTTGTCCTCGTCGGTGTAGATCACATCCAAGGATCCGTTCTCGTTCAAAGCCTGCACCACATAGGCGAGTGCATCCGGCGGGATCTCGTCATCATTGTCCATCAGGGCGACGAACTCACCTTGGGCCATATGCAATGCGGAATTCGTGGCCTCGGAGATTCCTCCGTTCTCTTCGCGGAACACCACACGAATCCGCGAATCCTTGGCCTGCAGACCTTCGAGAGCCGACCTCACCCGAGGGTCGCTGGAGTGGTCGTCGGCCAGACAAAGCTCCCAATGCTGATAGGTCTGTTGTCTCACCGATTCGACGGCACGGAAAAGCCACTTTGGATCCACATTATAGACCGGCATAATAATGGATATCAGTGGACGGTAGGAGAATTCATCGGGATCGGGCGGTGTCTGGGAGGATTCAACATTGGCGATGAACTTCTCATAGGATTCCCTCCGATCCCGGGGAGCGATGAAACGCTCTTTGAGACGGTGCACGAGCGTGCGCGGGTGGAGCGCCATCTTCATCAGACGTTGCATCCTGTTGAGTATCAGCAGCACCTTGGAGACCTTGACCTTGGCGATCTTCGCGCCATCGGGACTGCTGGCCATGACGGGTACGATACCGAGTTTCGTTTGAATCGTCAGTACGAAGCCTGGTTGATCCCTCTCATTGAGCAGGAACATCCTGCTGACATCCAACCTCTCGAATCGCTCTATACCGACCGTGGTAACCCTGTCCGTATATTGCTTCGGCACGGTGACCGCCGCAACACGATGACGATACACATCCGCAGCCCAACCCTTGACGACATAACGGTCAGGCGCTCCCGGAACCGGGCTCACCGAATCGATGGTCAGACCGATCACAGGTGTTTTCTCGGGATGCCGCGGAGGATACATCGCCGACCTGAATGGGTCGGTCATCTGAGGCTGTTTGACAAGATAGCGATTGACCACATCCCGAGGAATGGCAAGAGGAGAGGGTTTCACATTCCTCATCATCGAGAAGGGTTCCCAGATCGTCGTATGCCCAAGCTGTTGCTGCATACGAGCACAAAAATCCACTCCTTGCATCCCTTGTGGCAAAGAATCATCAAATCCCTGCAATTTACGGAAATCCGACAACTTGACGAGCATGCATTGCTCGGTGACCGCGAAGATATCCCGGGGCAGTGAGGTACGGAAGTAGTAGCTGACATCACCATCCAGCTCACCGGCTCCCTCGAATACCTGGCCGTTTCTCAAGGATTCAAGCGTGACGCCGGCATCAAGAACACGATGATGACCGTCAACGATGCGACCTCCGATTACTCCCACATCCTTACGCCACGTGAAGTTCACCATCTCGTTGATCCATGAAGGATGGGTAGGCAGAACACCATCGACGAATACGATCGACTGTGCCTTGAGAGCGTCCGCTTGGGCTATTATCCTGTCCTGATCGTTGAAGTTCTCGATGTTCAGCACATGGAATGACGGATACTCAGTGGTGTGTTGCAGCAACGCGACCTGCTCGTCATTCAGGCGAGCAGTGACCACAAGCACCGTAGGGAGTGTCTTCAAGTGAACATTCGCCTTGTACGTACCGAGATTATCGAGTTGCACGACCTCGGCATCCACACCTGCCCGTTGATAGGCATCGACGACGGCCTTACGCCCTGCCTCATAGGCGTACATCTTGCTCCGCGGATCGCCTGCAACCGAGGTATCCAGTGTCCTCCAGTGATAGAGCACTTCGGGGATGTGTATGATTTTCTTGGCTCGCTGTGTCGCCCGCAGCACAAAGTCATAATCCTGCGAACCGCTGTATTCAGGACGAAGCAGGCCGATATCATCCACAATCCCCCTGCTCACACATACGAAGTGAGTGATGTAATTGTGGCTCCACAGTAGTGTTTGGGAAAACCCTGGTTTGAAGAAGGGGTCGAAAGGCTCACCAACCTCGCCGATTTTGTCTTCATCCGTATAGATGAAATCGACATCGTGATGCTGATCGATGGTCTGGGCGATCCTGAACAGCGTCTGCGGCAACAGCTCATCGTCATTATCCATGAAGGCGATGAAATCGCCAGTAGCCAGCTCCATGGCTGAATTCGTGGCTTCGGATATCCCGCCATTTTGCTTACGGAATGTGACTTTGATGCGTTTATCCAGCTTCTGGTACTCGGTCAACACCGGGCGAATGTGCTGAGCGCTGGAGCAATCATCAGCAATGCACAACTCCCAGTTGGTGTACCACTGGGAGCGAACCGAATCGATGAAGCATCTGAGCCAACGTTCATCCACGTTATATACGGGAGTGATAATGGAGACCAGTGGCTGGCTCTTCATGCCACGCATCGTCGCCGTGACTTCGGCCTCGGTAATTCTGTGCTCGCGCTGCCATTTCCTGTAGTACATCTCGTTGAGGTGCAGATACATCCTGACCCGTGAAGCGAAGACATCCCACTTCTTGGGAGTGAATACATATGCGAGGGCGTGGGAGAAGCGCTGGGCATAGGACTGCACGTACTCCCCCATAAAGCGGGCACGCAGAGAGAACATATCCAATGTGACCTGCCGTTGTGTGCCGGGACTGGAGAAAGTCATCGAAAAACTCTTGCTTCGCTTCGGCACCTTCAGCACAAAACCGATCTTCTTTTCAGGACTTGCGCCGATCAGCGCAGCGATATCGACTCTGCTAAAGCGCCGGATCGATATATCCGCGGCGTCCACACTGATCTCAAGCTCCTGTTTGCGCAGGCGGTCAATCGCCCAGCCACGAATCTCCCAACTGTCACCACCGTCGGCAACCGATTCCCGCATGGAGTCAATGACAGCCTTATAATTTTGATTTTCGAACAGAGCTTTCACAGTGCCGTCCTTAATTCCTTTAAATCTACGGTACTCAACAGAGATGGGTAACGATTTTCACACGCCGTCGATCACTACCTTCGTGGGAGGAACGGTCAGAGGCATTGCTGCCACCGCATAGCCGCGCATGTGGAATTGGTATGCCCCGGGAGCGATGATGAAACGCTTCACACCGTTGTCAAATGCCACATCAACGTGAAAATCACCAAAAGCCAAGATGTTCTGCACACGATAGACAATGCGATGCTGTCCTGGCTGTAGGACCTGTGAGGCGGTGCCTCTTTCGGGTAGTGAGAAAGCAAGCCAACCGCGTCCGTCCACAACATCCACTCGCAGAGCGGAACTCTCTACCGGTTGATCATTGCTGAACACAACCTCGATGTCGAAATCCTCGTACTTATCGAGATACTTCTGCTCCTCGCCATCGGCCAGAACCTTGATGCTGTCGAGTTTGATCGCAGTTTCACTGGCACCTTCGGGATGTTCGTTGTCGGAACGCGCGGTTCCAAGAAATGAGTTGGAGTATGCATCAGCGATTTCATCAGGATCACCGATCTGAGCCACATGGCCATCTTGGATGAACATCGCACGATTGCAGTATCGTCGCACATCACCCATCGAATGGGTCACCAGGATAATCGTCTTCTTCTGTCGTTTGGCCTCGAAGAAGTAATCCTGACACTTTTTCTGGAAGGCCTCGTCTCCTACGGCGAGCACCTCGTCGAGCACCAGAATGTCACCCTGGGATTTGATTGCCACGGAGAAAGCCAATCTGACCTGCATGCCGCTGGAATAGTTCTTCAGTTTCTGCTCCATGAAATCGTGCAGTTCAGCGAAATCAACGATGTCATCGTACATTGCATCGATCTCGTCGTTGGTGAAACCGAGCATCGCACCGTTCAGGTATACGTTCTCCCTGCCGGTGAGCTCCGGATTGAATCCCACACCAAGCTCAATGAAGGGGACCAACTTCCCATCAGATTCAACGCTTCCGGAATCCGGGGAATAAATCTGAGAGACGATTTTTAACAAGGTGGATTTGCCCGAACCGTTCTTGCCGACGATGCCGAAGAAATCACCCTTGTGCACATCGAAGGAGATATCCTTCAGAACTTCCTGTACTCGGTATCCACGTATCCCGTGTATCCAGTTCAGTATCGAGACCTTGAGACTGTTCGTGCGATCTGTGGGGAGCTTAAAGCTTTTTGAAACATTCCGAACGCTGAGTGCCACATCATCGACAACGCTCTTATTGTTCTGCATAATATCCGTCATATTCACACCAACTCCGCGAAGTTCTTCGATTTCGAAGAAAAGTACGATACGCCACCGATGAAGATCAGGATGCACAGCAAAACCGGAATCATACTGATGAGAGGATTACTGAATGACTCCCATATCGTAGGATTCTCAGGCGCGATAAGAACGTGTCTGGCATCCTGCACGATTTGCGCAAGTGGGTTCAACAGGATCAGACGGCTCAGCAAAGGTCCATAGTGAGGCCCGAGGTTGGTCGCTACCAAGGAGACCGGGTAGATGATTGGTGTGGCATAGAAGCCAGCCTGCATCACCACCTCCCAAATAGGCGACAGATCGCGGAACGTCACATACAGCGCACCCAGGAAGAAGCCGACTCCGAGCGAAATGACGAACAATTCCAGCGTAAGGGGAATGATAAGCAAAGCACTCCAGGAAATCTGAACCCCGTTAATCAATGCGAAGATGAGTACGACGACGAAATTAATCGCGAAATTAATCAGAGCACTCAGAGCCGAGGAAATAACCACGACGAACTTCGAAAAGTTGATCTTCCTCATCAGATCCCCGTGCGAAACCACCGATCCCATTGCACCCGCGGTGGTTTCAGCGAAAAAGTTCCACATCGTGATGCCGAGCAACAAGCCCACCGAGAAGTGGGGAACGTCTGCACCGAATTTCAAAAAGCGGACGAACACCATGTACATCACGCTGAACAGCAGCAGTGGTTTCAACACGGACCATATATATCCGAGGAATGATTGCTGGTACCGGAGTTTGAAATCCGTGCTTACCATTGCCTTCAGCAACACGCGATTTTTTTCCGTGAATATCTCAAAAATGCGCAACTACGACTCCTTGCAGTTCACATCCGCCAAAGCGGACAAGACCTCCAAGCATATACCCAAGGAATGGGCATATGCAGGGTCAGTCATTCGGTCGAGAAATAATACGATTTTCAGCAACCTGCTGCAGATGCTGGCCGTACGGGGACTTGCCATACTTCAGCGCCGCTTCGAACAGCTGCGCCCTATTGATCCAACCATTCTCGTATGCGATTTCCTCGATCACGGAAATCGGAAGGCCCTGGGCGCGCTGAACAGTGCGTACGAATTCGCCAGCTTCGTAAAGACTATCCATGGTGCCGGTATCCAACCATGCGTAGCCACGACCCAGTGTCGTGACGTTCAGAGAACCATCCTCAAGATACAAACGATTCAAGTCGGTGATCTCGAGCTCTCCACGAGGTGATGGCTCGACTTGTTTGGCCAGCTCGGACACCCGTGAATCGTAGAAGTATAAACCCGTGATCGCATAGTTCGATGCAGGATGTTCGGGTTTCTCATTAATCGAAACGACCTTATTATCCTGATCGAATTCAACGACACCATAGCGTTCAGGATCATCGACGTAATAACCAAATACGGTAGCGCCACAATCCGAGGATCCAGCCTTGCGAAGCACATTGCCAAGACCATTGCCATAAAAGATGTTGTCCCCCAACACCAGCGCGCATGGTTCTCCATCAATAAATTCTTCGCCGAGGATGAACGCCTGCGCGAGTCCATCGGGCGAAGGCTGCTCAACATAAGAGAACTGCACTCCGAACTGTTCCCCTGTTCCAAGGAGTTTTTTGAAGTTAGGCAGATCATGCGGTGTGGAAATAATGAGAATGTCACGGATGCCAGCCATCATCAACACAGAAAGCGGATAGTAAATCATCGGTTTGTCATACACCGGCAGCAACTGCTTCGAGGTGACAGTAGTCAGCGGGTACAGCCTCGTGCCCGAACCACCGGCAAGAATGATGCCTTTCATACAACCTCTTTCCATACATATACCATCTATTATCTATTACTATGTATCAGGTAACTGAACAATCCTAACGTCAATCAGGATGGGAAACAGGCAACACATGCGTCTCTTCATACAAATTCCATGCCTCAACGAAGAGAGGACCCTTCCTTCGGTTCTGGAAAAGATTCCCCGTATGATACCGGGAATAGACCAAATTGAACTGATGATTGTTGATGATGGTTGTTCTGATAACACCGTAGAGGTCGCTAGGCAACTTGGTGTGAAACACGTTGTGCAGCACACCAGACCCATGGGCTTAGCAAGAGCCTTCCGCGACGGCGTTGATTATGCCCTGAAACACGGTGCGGATATCGTGGTGAATACCGATGGAGACAACCAGTATCCGAGTGACAAAATCGGCGATTTAGTGCAGCCAATTCTTCGACATGATGCAGATATTGTTGTCGGAGACAGACAAACCGCGAAAATCAGTGAATTCTCAGCTTTCAAGAAACTCATGCAAAGGTTCGGTTCATGGGTGGTGAATAAAGCGGCAGGCACCAATATTCCGGATGCAGCAAGTGGTTTTCGAGCATATTCACGCAAAGCATTGATCCAACTCAACATCGTCACTGAATTTAGCTACTGTATGGAAACCATCATCCAAGCCGGAAACAAGCGCATCGCGATTACGAGCTACTCGATTACGACCAATCCCAAGACCCGCGAATCTCGCCTGTTCACTAATATTTTTGAGCATATGGCCAAATCTGGTGGCGCCATCGTACGTAGTTTTCTGATGTTTAAAGCCCACACGATATTCATGTGGGGAACGCTGATTTTCGGCGTTCTCGGTCTCTTCCCATTCGTACGATTCCTCTATTTTCTGTCTGCCGGTCAGAGTTCAGGACATATTCAGTCCTTGCTGGCGGGCATAGCACTGCTTATCTGTGCCGTTATTTCCTTGGCACTGCTCATCATCTCCGAGGTTCAACGGATACAACGCAAACTCGTCGAGGATCAGCTCGAGAGAACCAAGGAGATCATGTATTCCAAGCCATTGCGCGATACCTGGGCTCAGGAGGACACGGCTGAGAAATTCGACGCACTGAGGTACAGTGCACAATCCGCGGTTGACCAAAATTAGCGGTTCAATGGCTGACAAAGCGCTGAGTTCGACGCAGCGTAAGCTAATACCGAGCTCTGTCTTCGATCGGGAGAAATGAAAGGCTGTTCACGATGAATGTCGTAATTCTAGGGGGTATCGGCTTTATCGGCCAACATCTCATCGAATCATTGCAGGCCAACGCCAATGTCAACATCACCGTTTTTGACAGAGCGGATCCGAAGAACGTCCACTTCGATCAGGGCATCACCTATGTACAGGGGAATTTCGCGTCAGGCTACGACTTCCGTTCATTGCTCCGCGGCGCGAATACGATTGTGCACCTGATCAGCACCTCTGTGCCCGGTACGGAGAAGCGCATCCAGGATGAAATCACCTCAAATGTCATTCCTTCATCGGAATTATTCGAAAGCGCCGTCGCGGAGCATGTGAAGAATATACTGTTCCTTTCCAGCGGAGGCACGGTATACGGTGACAATGGTGCCGTCAATAGCAGCGAGCATGACATCCCTGCGCCGATCAACACCTACGGCCTGCAAAAAATCATGATTGAGCAGACACTCCAAATGATTACGCACAGCACAGAGACAAACTATCAAATTGTCAGGATGTCAAATCCATACGGCCCGGGACAGAATCCATTCGGGCCATTAGGCCTCATCACAAAACTTGTGTATCAGGCACTCTCGGGCAAGGAGATCCATGTCTTTGGAGATGGGTCAGTAGTCCGCGACTTCATTTTCATCGATGATGCGGTTCATGCCGTGCTTGACATTCTCGATCACGGCAACAAGAACGACGTCTATAACGTGGGAACAGGAAAAGGCGTCTCCGTTGCGCAGGTAATCAAAGCCATCGACACTGCGATCCCCGAAACCCTGCATCTGGTGAGAGAGCAGTCCCGTGCGGTTGACGTGCCGTATTCGGTGCTCAACATCGAGAAACTGAATGCCATCTCCACACTCGACTCATACATATCCCTTCACGAGGGTATCGACCGAACGTACCACTACTTCAAGGATGGGCAACAGTGAAACAGCGTCTTCTGGTAACAGCCTCCACATTCCCTCGGTGGAAGGACGATACCGAGCCCAAGTTCATTTATGACCTCTGCATGCAGCTGAAAGAGTACTATGACGTCACGGTGCTTGTCCCTGCCGCGCCGGGCGCTTTGAGCCAGGAGACGATGGAAGGCATCACCGTAAAACGGTTTTCCTATTTTCCGATCAAGTCCTTACAAACACTGGCTTATCCTGGAGCGATCGTTCCCAGGATCAAGGAGAAGAAGAGCAGAGCGCTGCTGGTCCCGTTCTTCTTCGTTTCGCAATATGTCGCACTGCGTCATGAGATGAAATCATGCGATGCCATTCTGGTGAATTGGATCATCCCCCAAGGGATCACGCAGGCTTTTGCCCTCTCCAAACCATATGTCCTCACCGGACTTGGTGGCGACGTGACATCACTGAACTTCACCCCTGTGAAGCAGCTGAAACAACGAGTGATCAGCCATGCCGGGGCGCTCACAGTCGTCTCCAAGGATTTGCGTACCGTATTGCAAACGCAATTTTCCGATACTGCAGATACTGCCGTCATCCCGATGGGCGTTGATTTGACCTTCTTCAGTCCTTCCTCGCGAGACGCGGAACTGCGTGCTCAGGTCAACAAACCGATTGTGCTCTTCGTCGCCCGGCTAGTGGAGAAGAAGGGGGCACGATACCTGCTCGAAGCGATGCAGGGAATCAATGCCAAGCTCCTCATCGTGGGGGACGGGCCCGATCGCGGCACTTTGGAGAAGCTGGCGGATACACTCCATCTGGATTACTCATTCCTTGGTCCGAAGAATAAGCAGGAGCTGAAATCGCTCTATGCGAGTTGCGATGTCTTCGTCGCTCCATCGGTAATCGCATCCGACGGAGATAAGGATGGTCTTCCTGTTGCTATTCTCGAAGCCATGGCGTCCGGTGCTCCGATTGTGGCTTCAGACATCGCCGGAATCGCCGAAGCGGTCGCCGATGGTGAAAACGGTTTTCTCACCAGAGCAAAAGACGTTGCACAGCTTCATGATGCGATTGGGACCATTCTTGGCGACGAGCACTTGCAGCAACAATTCTCTTCCAGATCCGCAGAACGTGCCAAGATGTTCGACTTTGTCACGATAGGCAAGCAATACCGCAGCATCATCGATACGGTTATCGCTGATCACAGGAAGCGATAACTCAAATCGTGAGCCGGTCCTTAATCAGGTCAGGCACGTGACATGCACAATCCCTTATCGAGGGTTTGTCCCGTATCAGGCCGAAGGCGGCCACCGGCATCAGTGGAATAAGGTAGCGCTCTTGGAAACCTTCCAGGTGGGCTGTACCAAGCGTCGACATGTCATTCCACGTGATCGCAAGAAACAGCATCATGCACACCAAGGATGCCGTTATCGAGCCTACCGAAAGCAATAGATACCTATTCCGACCGATCCAGTATCCCCTTGAGATGGAGTCATGTTCTCTCACTACGACCGTCAGCATCGTGAGTAGCCACACATTGAACACGAGGAACAGTTCGATGCTCGCACTTTGGGAGAGACTTACCGGCAAATGCCGAAAGGTCCTGAAAACCGCAGACATGGTAATTCCCAAGTGTGTGCGGATAAAGCTAATATTATCGGCGACGTTCGTAAGTGCCAATGTTCCACTGAAACGCAGATACCAAGGAACAAAGATTAGCAGCGCCCCTGCTCCCCATGCAGCGACGATCGCCAGCTTGCGCTTGCCTGATAGAACCGACCGAGGCATTATCAGGGTTACCAGCAGCATCGGTGCATATACAATCTTCGAGCACAGGACAAGCCAACTGAGCATGATGATCCAGGCCATCTGCGCGTACGTCAGAGGACGATGCCTATGGGCGCATCTTGCCAATAATGCGACGAAACATGCACATAGAGCACAGACCATGGCATCAACCATAAGACTCGACGCGAGGAAAACCGTTGTTGGAAGACTGCCGATCAGTGTAAGAAACAACTTGCCGCGCGGAATCAAGAGAATCGCGAATCCCCAGAGCACGACAAAAGACATGAGATTGCCGATCCGCGACAACTGCCATCCAGTATACGGCGAAGTATTAAGCCATAGACCGACGCGGATCCCCACGGCCTGCGGAGCATAGAGCAGAGGGAAATACTGGTTTGATCTATTGGGATGCTGTTCACTGGGGACGCTGACGATCTTTGTGCCATCTGCGCCGCTTGCACGCTGTTGCGTCCTGTACGGGTCCCCGCTCAATGACAATAAGAGGGCATTGTCTACAAGAACGCCCTTCCTCCCTTCAAGGTAAAGATACCCGGATTCGCCCCTTATGGTTTGGACCTTGCCCGGATTACCGAAATCATCCAGCTCTGTCCGAGTGGCATTCAGTGATTGACCGGTGGCGAGAGCGTATGCAGCGGTCGCATGCATATCCGGATCCGGGATGGTAAGTGGTCCCGTCCTGATGAGAAACCATGAAGCCTGGATGATGCACAGCATTGCAAAACATAGCAGCAGTATCCAAGACTTCTTGTACTCATTTCGCAGATCACCCTTGCGATGAATCACAGCATCAGTTGGACGTTGCGTTCCAGGCAAAGCGGTCGAATAAAGGTCAGGAATTGTTCAGCTCCCCTTCAACATATGCCGAGAGCGACCGCTCCCAGTCTGCAGGAGCATAACCGCTCGAAGCGATCTTGTGCAGGTCCAAGGCACTGTGAACAGGGCGCGGTGCGACTGGACCGGAGGCATTCCTCATATATTCCTCGGTGCTCACCGGCTTGACCCGGTCCTTATCCGCACCGGTAAGGGAGAACACCTCCTGCGCGATCTCATGCCATGATGCAATTCGGCCCGATCCGGTGAGATTGTAGCTTCCATAGGCTGCTTGGCTATCCAGAAGGTGGAATATCGCCTCCGCCATATCTCTGGTGAAGGTGAGACGTCCATGCTGATCATCGACCACGGTTATCGAACCGTCATCCTCGGTGACTTTTTTAGCCAGCATAATCATCGTCTTCACGAAGTTATGGCCTTCGCCGATCACCCAACTGGAACGCACGATATAGTGGCGTGGCACATTGGCCACCGCGATGTCGCCCGCGGTCTTGGACTGCCCGTACACGCTCTCGGGTGCAAAGGGCTCCGTTTCAGTGTGCTCCTCACGCGTGCCGTCGAAGACATAGTCACTCGAAATATGCACCAAGGTTATCTTGTGCTCCTGAGCCACCTTGGCCAGCAAGGCCGGACCTTGCGCATTGGCCTTCCAGGCCACCGCACGACCCCCCGGTGTCTCCGCCTTATCCACCGCAGTATAGGCTCCGGCATTGATGATCGTGCCGTACAAGGCCCAGTCGAAACGGTCGTATGCCTTCGGATCAGAGAAATCGAAGGTGTCGATATCCGTGTATTCGAATCCCTCGAGATGATGTTCCTGCGCGTAGGCGCGAATCGCATGGCCCAGTTGGCCGTTCGATCCCGTCACCAAGGTGCGTCGCGGCCCCATCGGCTTGGCATCCTTGAGCATCGGATGATGCAGGTCGGCTTCGCTGCGCTCGGCCTCTTCCAGCGGAATCGGCCACTGGATATTGAGTTCGGGATCGGAAAGATTCACGAAGGTGTAGGTCTTCTTCTGTTCAAGACTCCAATGCGCGTTGACCAGATAGGTGTATGCGGTTCCATCGACCAGTGTCTGGAAGCTGTTTCCCACACCTCGGGGGACGAATATCGCGCGGGAGGGGTCAAGCCTAGTGGTGAATACCTCACCGAATGTTCTGCCGGGCCGCAGGTCGACCCAGGCCCCGAAGATCTCCCCGGTGGCGATTGAGATGTACTTATCCCAAGGCTCCGCATGGATGCCGCGTGTGACGCCACGCTTGGTGTTGAAACTGATGTTGTTCTGAACGGGACCGAAATCAGGAAGACCGAGAGCCGTCAGTTTCTCGCGCTGCCAATTCTCCTTGAACCAACCGCGGTTATCACCATGCACAGGAAGCTCGAACACCAGCAAGCCCGGGATGTTCGTTTCTGTGACCTTCAACTCTTTTTCGAATTCCATGAATTCCCTTTCACCAACATACACACCATCGTTCTTATTGCTTATCAGACAAGCGACCGCTCTGAAGCCCACGGGAAGCGCCGGAACGGACACGGCAGGGTGCGGCTAATCCGCCCGCATCCACCGCTCATTGCCCCTGGGACTTGTATCTTGCCTCTGTGGCGGCTTTGGTCTGCTCCCACCATTCCTGGTGCTGTGTGTACCACGCGATCGTCTTATCGAGACCTGATTGGAAATTGGTATGTTCCGGCTGCCAGCCGAGTTCGCGACGCAACTTGGTGGAGTCTATGGCGTAACGCCTGTCATGTCCGGGACGATCCTTCACATGGTCAAATGCATCCTCGTCCTGGCCCATATGCGTAAGAATCAATTTGAGTACATCGATGTTGTTCTTCTCACCATCGGCACCGATCAGATAGGTCTCGCCGATGCGCCCCTTGGTCAGAATCGTCCAAACCGCCGAAGAGTGATCATCCGTGTGGATCCAGTCGCGGACGTTCAGACCATCCCCATACAGCTTGGGACGGATCCCGGAAAGGATATTGGTGATCTGACGTGGGATGAACTTCTCCACATGCTGGTAAGGGCCATAGTTATTGCTGCAGTTCGACAGTGTGGTTTGCAGGCCATAGGTTCGTGTCCAAGCCCGCACCAGCAAATCGGAGGCCGCCTTGGTCGATGAGTAGGGGCTCGATGGGTGATAGGACGTATCCTCGGTGAACCGGGCCGGATCATCCAAAGCCAGGTCGCCATAGACCTCATCGGTGCTGATGTGATGGTATCGGATCCCGTATTTCCGTACCGCCTCCAACAGACAGAACGTGCCCTCGACGTTGGTGCGGAGGAATGGTTCGGGGTCAGCGATCGAATTGTCGTTATGCGATTCAGCGGCATAATGGATTATCGCATCGTGTCCGGGGACCAGCTCATCCAACAGTTCGGCATCACATATATTGCCGTGCACAAATGTCAGCCGGTCTTCGGGAATACCCTTGAGGTTGTCAAGGTTGCCGGCATAGGTGAGCGCATCCAGAACAGTCACATGCGTTTCAGGGTGATGATCCACCACATAATGCACGAAATTCGATCCGATGAAACCAGCGCCGCCAGTCACGATAATATTCTTCGGTGAGAATGCTTCAGTCATAGACCCTATCCTAGCGTTTGAAGAGGAGAATCGTTCAAGACGGTCGACGAGTATCGCTAAGACTCCTCTCCTCAGCTCCTGTTCGCAGATTCTTCAACAGACTTCCAATCGCCAGGAAGAGACCGATAGTGACCAAAGGAATCGTGGAACCCGTCGCATAGAAGAAAGTCACATGGTCATTATTGATGAACTGGGTGAACCACACGATCGAGAAGCAATACACCATTGCATACATGACCAGCATCAACCCCAACACCAGATAACAGATATGCGATTTCTTTCTGGTAATCACTCGGATCAAGGACAACAAGCAGGCACCCGCGAATAATGCAAGAAGAACGACGTTAAGAACAACATATAGACGGCGCACAAAGGTGGCGACGCCCTGGGCATCACCGAAACTGAAGAAGGGGAATCTCTGCGGATTGGGATCATTGATATCCACATGAATTTTCTCAAGGCCACGGATATTCTCCTGCGTCAGTTCTGGACTATTGGTACCATCACTGACTTTATAGACGGACCTTGGATAGAAGTTCCACGAAAAAACCTTGAGAGTGGGTCTGATCAGGGCCTGTATCTCATGTGGATACCGGGGCCCCATACTGGGAAATAGGAAATATTTATCTGTTGTTGCAAGTCTTCCTTCTGCAAACGCCCTATCCAGATCTCGATTCACATTCGTAAAAAGCTTCTGGACGGTATGCTCATCGCTCCAACCAACGGATTGGTCAATAGCGATACGAATCTGCCACGTTAGGAAGTCACCTTTGAGGGGACGTTGGGCGATATCGGGCGCTGTGAATCCTTTATGCCAGAGCGCCTCAACCAAATCGGGGTGGGCTTGTAAGGTCGGCGAACAACTCACGGCCTTCGCCAGTGAAGATTCAGGAGCCCAGATTGTTGTCGTTTGATGAGCATCGTCGATCTTGTAGATCCGGTTCACAAAGCCCGCCAGTTCTCCCTGTGTGCGCGTATTCAACAGCGCTACACCAAAGTGCCGCTCATTGACTGATGAGTTGATGGACACACCGGAGGCGAATACACCGATGGGCAAAACCGATACGATGACCAATATCATGCGCAGTCCCATCTCCATATGCCGACGGAACAGCAGAAAATATTTGTATAGTATGACGAATAGAAAAATCGGTACCAACCAGAGCGAGTCCTCTTTGAGCAGGAAGAGTTCTGCGGAAAACAATCCCAATGCAATCCCAATCGCCATGTAGATGAGCACGCTCCATGCGGATCTGCGTTCTAAGCTTTGGTGAATGGCCGAGCTGCCAGCGTGGCGGGGAGATGCGAGGTCAGTGATTCGCCGTGTTTCAAGAGGGGTAAGAAACGTTAACCAGAGCACCATCAATCCCAAAACGATAAATATGAGTGGCGGAAACAAAGAGTTCCGATACAGTCTCGTTCCGAGCCAAACGTCGAAGGCAATCGGGTTCCACAGCACGAACACGTATGCGAACAATGCGAAAATCTTGTTTCCGAATAGCCTCCAAATCGCGAAACCGACGATTATGGATGCAACCAGCCACATACAAAACTGAGCCACGTCCGCATTCATGCCGAGTTTAGAGAAAAAACGGATCCAATACCCATAACCTTGGTTCTTTGCCAGGGTATTACTATTATCGTTTGCGTAGTATTCCGTGAGAGCCTGACTCATGAGCAGGCGATCATCAACCACCTGACTCGGTGCATACCACATATGCAAGGTGAGGCTCATCATCAATCGGAAGCCCGTCAGGGCACCAATGCAGCATATGCACAGGAATGTCCCAACGCCACGTGTAACAGCCGAATTATCCGTGCTGGTATCTATTCTCCCGATGCGCAATCCACACAGTCCCTTCGAATAAGCCTTGACAAAACCACTCTCTGAACCTGTTAAGTCCAGCGGCTCAGTGAAGCTGAGTCGAATCACTTTACATCAAGCTGATACTGGTGTCTCCCCCAAAACATCAATGTGCAAGAGAATAGCAGAAATCACAGTCATAGTAGAGTTCGATGCTGCCAAAGCCTACCTGTAGACTGTGGGGTGCAGAATAGGAATCCCCGGATGGAAGAGCATCATGAAACTGCCTTTGAGTACTGGCTTGACGTTTGTGAAAGCGCACATACTGCTGACATTGCATATATGCTTTGCGCTGCTCCTGGGCTTACTGATGATATATCAACCAGCACCTATGAATCTTTTCTACAGCCTCTCGTTATCCCCCAATGCCTCGGTGGGCGACGAAGTGACTTTCATTTTTGATCAAAATCCAGGATATAAAGGATCATCCACCCAACAGGCTGCCGTTACGTTCAACCCGGACGCAGAAGCATTGATCCGAGTGGACCCGTTGAATCTGGACTCAGACTCGTTACAGATTCGTGTGCACAGTGGAAGCACCACCATACGGAAATTCGAAACTCAAGTGAGGCTCAATGACCGTACACTGTACACAGTCACTACGATTGATGAGAATCAGCTCAGCTCTCAGACTGCTTCCGGATACACAACGTACACTCTGAGCACCACTCAGCTCAAACAGATTCAGAATGAAGCTCGCCTCCGTTCCGAAATGAAATTGATTCTGCTGGCCGCCTTGGTGTTACTCTATCTGGTCCTCCTACTGAGACTCACTTGTTTAAGAAGCATGCCACGCAAGTATTTTCTTGCCTCTACCGTCATCGCACTGGTTATCGTAGGGTTCTGCGCGAATGTTCTTTTTATAAAACAACCCCTTACACGTCAATCCCAGGTGTCCACAAGTGCGGCTTTTGAGATCGACCAAAATGAAGCATTCACGATCCAGCAGAAGATCACACCGACGGATGACATCAACAAAGTGACACTTCCGGTCTCATTGGACCCTGATATCAACCGCTTCGATACCGGCAATTCCCAATACCACGACGTATACAACGATTCCGAGACCTTCACCGACCAGTACATCATCACCATCGCCCAAATCAACGATGGCACGACACTTTTCAAAGGACTTGCCTCCCCCTCGATGCTGAATGATGATCTTACTCAGCTCACCATTCCCATCACTGTGCCGTACACAGGGGCACCCCTATCCATAACGATTGAGAAAACAGCCACGTCTTCTCAGACCGCCCTGCATTTCCAAGGGTATCCGGATACCAACCGATCGGACTTCAGCACCGGTGCGCAAACAACAGGGCTTGCAAGAACCGGCAACATAGTTCTCAACGTGATTCCGGGATATCAAGGGTTCGAATACCAACATGCCATACTGTATATAATCTTGATTTTCGGTTCCCTGCTGATCATTAACCTACTCAGTCTCCGACCACGGTGGAAAAAGGCGCGAGTTCCACTCATCCTGGTAAATTATTCAGCCTTGCTGGTTTACTGTTTTGCCCAGTTCAAAGTCTTCATCAGATATGTCGGGGGTTTCCCGGACGAGCTGGCGCATATCTCGTATATTGCCTACCTCAAGCACAGTTCCGCCCTGATACCTGACTTCTCACAAATGCGTGTATACGGCGTGAACGGGGATTCCGGAACAATCACCCTGTCACAGTCCGAAGGCTTCAACTATTTGGGACATCCGCCGCTGTACTACCAAATTATGAAGATCATCGGTAGTTTTTCCGAGAACAATGGCGTAGTGCATTTCGATTTAAATACACTCCGTTTGAAATCACTGTGTATAGGGCTACTCGGCATCACTTTGATTTTTTATATTGGTTTCACGCGGCTCCCTAAGATCCCACTCCTCCAACTCCTATTCGGTCTGCTGATTATCAGTCCACCAAATATGATCTATGTGATGTCAGGCATCAGCAATGACACACTCGCTCTCCTGACCGTCTCGATCTTCGTATTCGGAATCGTTCGCTTCTACGAGAGACGATACAACTTCCTTACCTATGTGCTGATTGCCTTGGGCGTTGGCGGCAGCCTTCTTACAAAATTGACTGCCGGTGTGATCGTTGGCGTTTCTGCCGTACTCGTTGTTGCATACACCTTATGGAAAGAACGCAGCGTCAAACCTTTTATCCGCCCTTCCTTCCTGACGACCCTCCCGTTATATCTGATCCCTGTCGCATATTTCTTCAGCATCTGGCGACGATTCCATACCATTCAACCAGGATCCTCCTCCTTGGCCTACAAGGAATACATTCGCTCCACTGCGTACACACCTATACTCGAACGAGATCAAATGGGTATTTGGGATTTTGTTACCAGCTATGTGAAAAATTTCATGAATACATGGTTCAATTTGGCCGGAGGAACAGCTGTACCACGAAATATGGAGAGCCCACTGTACAGCATTGACCGTTTGGGGGTGGTGCTGATCCTCCTACTGCCGTTCATCCTCTTCGTTGTCAGAAGCAGGAGCAGATCCAAGGGATTCATACTCTGCGGCCTTGTAGGTGTGCTCTCCGCTTTTGTCGTGCAGGTCAGAAGCGTATACAGCAGCGTACTGAATGCGGGAAGATTCGGAGGGTATTCCAGCCGCTACTACCTATGTGCCATCTCGATATTTGCATTAGCGATAATGTGGATCATTTGTCGGACCTTCATTGTCAAAACAACTCGCGAGAAGCGATTGGCTTTGGACGGATCGTTGGATGAGACACGCGGACAGAGCCCAAGGAACCCGTCGAAGGAGAAGCTGATTCTAAGCGAGGCAGGTGTATTCCTGGTGAGTTGCTTCATCGTGTTACTGGTGTTCGACGGCTTCATCTATTCGGTTCTTTACAATGCCGATAGCATTCTGTACTTCGTACAGTGACCCCGTCGCGTGAGCATTGAGACAGCGCCATTGCCTCAATGCTTGCTATGCACCACCAGATCGTAGAGGATGTTCTCGGCACGCCTAAGCACCGACATCCCCCAGCACAAGCACTTCTTATGCGCGGGGATCCGGGCCAGCAGGGAACGCTGCAGCAGCAGGTCACTGTTCAACAAGGAGGACTGCCGCTCAAATGCTTCTGATTTTGCGGATACGCGTCTGACTTTCCTGATTTCATCTCGAACACTGCTCGTCAAACCAAAATAGTTCCTGTACGGAGTGATCTTCATCCTTAGACAAAATTCGAAATTGGCGGCTGCTGCAACCACATTGTCATGCCAGAATTCCATATTCCGTTTCGAATGCGTCACCGAATCCGGCTCCTGGAGCCAAAAGTACAGGACACTATCAACGTCGACCACACTTCGCATTCTGGAGTACAAAGGACCTGCCATACGAATATCCTGGGCATAATGTCCTGGAGTGAACCGCAGACCCTGCCATACTGCTCGCCGGTATAAACGGCACCAGTTCGCCTCGTTGAAGTATCGGGCCTCCGTGCCCTTACCCCCCAACACACGCAAAGTCTTGCAGAATACGCTTTCGTATGCGACGAGTGGATCTTCGATTAATGTACAAGCACCCTCGGCTATGTGCTGCTGGGATTCCTCTATTGTGGCCGGTATCTGCGATACACCGATCTGCTTCCACCTGCCCTTGGACATATCAGCTTTGCTGCGTTGTATGGCATCAAGCAGATGTTCAATGTTCTGCCGATGCATCAGATCATCGTTGTCGCAGAAGGCGATGAATTCTCCATTGCAGGCATCCAACCCGGCGTTCTGAGCTGCGGCGATACCTGCGTTACTCTGATGAATGACGACAACGCGATTATCCTGTTTCGCGTATTCGTCACAGATAGCTTCGGAGCCATCGGTCGATCCATCGTCGACGAGAATGATCTGAAGTTCCCGGTAACTCTGCCCAATCAAGGAATCCACGCAGAAGCGAAGATATCTCTTCGAGTTGTAGACCGGTACTATGATGCTCACCACAGGCGAGCCAGCATTTGAACGCTCGATTTGCGTATGGCTGGCAATATTCTTCACGATGCCTTCCTAGCATGAAAGAGCGTATTCGGAATTACCAATACATGGCATGCGAACAGAATCCCCAAATAGCAGAGATACACGATGGCGTACACTCCAGCTGTCAAGAACAGACCGTGAATATGGAAGACCGTGAAGAAGATTTTGAGTAGAACCCACAGGATTGCATTTGCGCTGATGGTTATCCAGGCTTTTCTGGTGATGATATTCCCCGTTCGCGAAATGACCGTGAAATATGAGATGCCCATCGTCACGAAAGTACTCGCCACGCTTGCGATCGCGATGGCTGAGATACCGCCGAATTTCGCCGAGACTATGAACAGCGGGATGACGACGACCAGCGAAGCGACCGATAGCAGATCGGAAAAATGGCCGGATGAAAACGACGAGAACACCATGTTGAGCAGCACCGTCATACCCATGAAGAAACTTGAAAATGCCAAACATGCCAACGCCGTTCCAGCGATGCCGTACTCTTCATGATAAAAGGCCTGCAGCAATGGCCTGCTCGAAGCCGATATCAGCACAGGAATCGGCAGAATGAATGTGGCGATCAGTGTTATGAATTCCTTGACCCTGTAGAGCGCACCGTCCCGATCACCGGCCCCCACGCTTTTAGCCACCACCGGGAGAATAATCGTGCAGAATGCGGAAACCAAATAGTACGGTATCTTTCCGAGATTCACCGCTCCTGTGTAAAAACCCGCCATTGAGGCTGGTTCGACCACCGATTTGACCACGAGTGTATCGATGCTCAGCACCAACGAGACCATGATAAAAAAGAAGGAGAAACTCAATGTATTTTTGCACACGCTGGAGAAAGCAATCTTCTCGCTGCGCCGTTCGCGCAGACGATCTCTGGCTGGAATCAGCAACACCAGACCCAAGACAATCGATACCACCAGTGCCGCTAGATAGCCGATTTCCATTCCAAGCACAGGATCATGCTGAAACCAGAAAATTATCAACGGTATGACACAGAGTTTCGCAATGGGATAGACGGTATTTATGATTGCACCGGTACTGAATCTGTGCAATCCATCATTGATCCCCAACAGCAGCACAAAAAGACCATTTGCAGGTATCAGGAAAGCTGCGACTTTGAAATAGAAATCCAGAGAAGAGTCGTTGAGCACATGGCCGAATAGCGGTGCGCCCACGAAGTTGATGATGAAAAACACCGCAATCACCATCATCTGGAATCCAAGACTCTTCATGATGATGTCTCGGATATCAAATCGTTGCAACGATATTTCCTTGGCTATTGATTGTCTGGCACCATTCGACAAAAACATGTATTCAAAGTCCAGAACCGTCATGATGGTCCCGACAACTCCATACTCCGCCGCAGGGAGTGTGTTTCCCAGGAAGAAGTGCACCACGTAACCGCACAAAAAGAACAGTACGTTACTGATGAGATTCAGTACGAGCCCTCGTTTCAAGCGCACGCCCCCAAACGTCTGGTTATCGAATGTTGTAGACTACCTTGCCAATGATGTTCAGCAGCCAAAACTGACGCATCTTGATCAGTGTCGAGAGCACTGATTGTAGTGGCTCAAACCGGAAGGTCGAAACATTTCGTAGAGCGCTTTTGAATCGTTCCCGTCTCAATAGCTCTTGGAAATCCGCTCTCCTTTGACGATACGAACGCGGATTGTGTATATGCATCGGGCCGAGATACACGCAGTACAACAACTCCCACAGCACTCGGTATTGATAGAGCTCGGCGATATCCTTCCGATCGGGATAGAGCCGCCCGATGATATCCTCATACGCATTAAGCGTGTGCTCCACATTCTCACTGATCTGCGGACGGTAGCGATGACTCTCTGATTTGACCGACCAGCGGTAGTAATACAGGGTGTAAGCGATCCTCATGGCCTTGCGGACATGCGCAAGGACCTCAAAGTTGAACACCACATCTTCTTCATGGGTGACCTCATTGCGGAAGGTAAGTCCGTATCGCTGCAAAAACTCGCGTCTGTACACCTTCGCCCATGGAGTCGGCAATACCGAGTGGGGTATCAGTGGATGGTTATCACGGAATCGGTTGATGCAGTCGGATTGCAGTTTAAGGATATCGTTGGCGTGAAGGACCTCAGAATCCCTGACCTCATTGCCCTCCTGATTCGGTGCATTATCTGAGAAGCGCTCATAATCGAAATACACGATATCGCAGCTCTCATCGGCGTATTCATGAATCGTCCTGACGGCTTGCGCGGCAAGAATATCATCATTATCGATAAAACAAATCCACGTTCCCCTTGCATGCGGCAGTGCTGCATTGCGAGCCGCAGTGATGCCCTGATTGTTCTGCGAAATCACATGGATGAAGGGATGCTCCGAAGCGTAGTGATGCAGTATGTCACCACTGTCATCGGTGGAGCCATCATCGACGCAGATGATTTCAAAGCTACCGTCATCCTGTCTGACGATGCTGTCGAGAGTGGCTGACAACACCGCCTCAGCGTTGTACACCGGCATAACAAAACTGATCGTGCAATTCATATCACTGCTTCCTCCAGCTAGCTGGACACATCGAAACCGGCACTACAGGCAACGCGATCTCTCATTGTTTCGTCAATACCCATTGTTGTGCTTTGGTACCGTTCGAAGCATACAGGGCGACAAGCGTCCCATTGGAAGTTTGCCCCGCATGCGCATCCAACACATACGATTCATTCACAGCAGACTTGATGGTCATCGTGCCGTCTGATTTTTTTGTCACTTTCCAAAGCTGTGCCTTGGACCCGTTAGCGGCATACTGATCTACAACGGCACCTTGGAAAATCTGTGCACCTGCCACGTCGAGCATCTTACTCGAATTCACGTTCTGAATACTGACATATCCTTGGCCTTTATTGACGATCCTCCATTGCTGGGCCTTGCTCCCGTTCGTCTGGTACAAACTTGTTCTTACGCCGTTCTGCTGGTTTCCCCCGGCAATCTCCACCACAGCGTTGTTCTCATTGGACGTAGCGATGGAATAGACACCGTCGGAGATGACGTCGCTCTGCTGTGAGGAAGAACTTGATGAAGGCTGTGGCGAAGCGGTTGGTTGAACGGCGGACTTCTCAACGGACCACTGCTGAGCAGAAGAACCGTTCCCTGTGTAGATGGTGAGCGCTTTGGAAGATGTTGCGATACCGGATGATATCTCTATGAACTTCCCTGAATTCAGGTTATAGAAGGACAACATGCCGTTGCCCGCAACACGCAGCAACCAACGCTGAGCCTGCGTAGCATTTGATTGGTATTGTTGCAATGCCGTGCCGTTCACCGTGGCACCTCCCGGAATTTCAACCATCTTCCGTGAGTTGACATTCATGATTTCGTAGACACCGTTCGCGATCTGGCTGAATTGGAAACGTTGTGCCGCAGTTCCGTTCTTGGCGTACAGACGGATCGCCGCCCCATTGCTGGTTGAAGCACCGGCTATATCAACGACGAGGTCCTTGTTCAAGGCGGTGGCTATCTGTGTGGGAACATTCACAGGCAGTGAAGCTACTGATGCAAGGGCGAATTGTTGGGTAGACGAGCCGGAGGGAGTATCGATGTTCAATGCCGTCCCATTCGCTGAAGATGAATTGTTCAGGCTCAACGCCAGATTGCCAAGTGCGGATTGAAGATAGTATGCACCCCCGGACGCCTGCCTGATGAACCAGTGCTGAGCCTTCGAACCATTTCTGGTGTATTGCCGAATAGCGGTTCCCGCCGTCGTCGAAGCCCCCGGAACGTCGAGCACCATGCCTGAGTTGGCATTCACGATTTCATAGCTGCCATCGGACTGCCGGTAGAAATCAAACTGCTGAGCCACGGACTGGTTGCCGCTGTATAGCTGGATCTTGGTACCGTTAGTTTTGCTCGCGCCAGGAACATCCAGGCTGGACGTGTAAGCCAATGCGGAATTGACGTAATATCGCCCGTTGCGCAGGTTCACCAATGTCAGATTCGGCAGAATGGGTCCGGCTTCTGCCGTGGGGTCTCCGAACCAGTTGCCGTAGTACAGGAAGAAGTTCCTATTTCCATAAGACGAACAGCTGTTTCCCTCACCATATCCAGCACTGAGTGCGGCCTGATTAGGTCTGTATGGAGTGTAGTTATACAGACCTGCAGTCGCTTGGTTCTTGATCACCACCGTCGAGCTTCCACATGAGACTTTCGGATTCCAATAGATGGAGTTCGTACCGACCCTGTACTGGTAACTGGAGGGATTCGCTTTGTACAACTTATACTGCCGTGCAGCGTTGTATACCTGATTGAAGAAGCCATAGTACTGGCTGTCGCATGCTGCCGTATCCGGGCATCCGAATCCCATTGCGGTTTTATACCGCCATGGGCTTGGCCACGTATGCGTAACGAGCCCATTTTCTTTTTGCAGCAGCACGATAAGCACCTCTTGGCTGACACCACAACTGCGTGCGACACCATCGATTATCTGAGCGGCCGTTTGCGTTTGATTACCCGAGTATCCAAGGCAATACGAGTCTTTCGCCTTGGTGGAGGTAACTGTCTTGTAGTTCTTCAAACAGACAATCGTCGATGGTGCGGAATCATATTCCGGGTGGCATGTGGGAACCTGCTGGTTCAGAAAGGTCTGGACTTCAGCGGCCGTCATGGCATTGAAATCATAGAATTTCGAGTCCGAAATAATGTAACCAGCGTTGAAGTTCTGAGCGCTTACCGATGCTGAGGCCTCTTGGGACATCGCCAGACAGGTAGACAACAGCAGCCCCACGGCGACCAGGACTATGGCGATATCCGTTCCGACTGAACGTAACTGGCGTGATGGCAATGCTTGATCCTCCCATAGCCCCTCAGCATCTCTCGATGCCGCCTATGATTCCGACACGGTCCCCGCTGCATACAGCAGTGAAAAGCTCAAGACCTGTAGGTCTAGCTTATATGCACTGTCTGAGGAGATGAAACACCATAAGCGGTCTTTGAGCTGTAGGAAAGGGTAATAACCCAATCGCCCGATCCAAGTTGGCTGCTTGGTATGCTCAGTTCGCCGCAGGCAGTCGTTGTCGCATTGACCTGCGACGCATGCATGACGATCCTGGTTACCGGGTTCTTAACCGCCGTAAGCGTACAGGTGCCTCCGCTCTCGACGATATTGTTGACGGCCCCGTTCACCGAAATACCGGTACCGCCCGCATCCCACCAGGTGAGTTGCACCTCAGCGACGACACGACCTTGGGAATCGGTGCTTTTCGCCTGACTGGTGGTATCCCTGGCGACTCCATCGCCGGGATCATTCACATCCCGACTGCTGCTGGCGCCGGAGGAAGCCTCGACAGTGGCATCCGAGAAAACGCTCTTCCCTGTGTCAACAGCTGTGGATGATGCTGCCGTCTGCTGGGAGGTGCTCTGCGAAGTCGACGATTGATCCTGAGTGCTCGCCGTTATCTCCGATTGGTGCGCGCTCCATGAAAGTTCGCCCCAAATAAAGAATGCAACGAGCAACAGCCCTACGATCACAACCGTGACGATCATCACTACTTTTTTTCGTTTACCGCTCATAGCAACAACCTATCCTAAGACTTTCCATGAAAGAAGCAGACCATCCTCACATCCAGAGACTCTCACATTAGTATTATCGTCCTTCGACGATCTCATAAGACGTCAATCCTGAAATGGTACTGCCGATCTTACGAACACTGAAATGCTCATATGTGATGTGCTCTATATCTCCTGCGGCTAATATGTACCGTACACCGATCCGGTGGAGTTGCTCCAGATTCAGCACGGCATCGATTCGATCGGGAACGGTGACCGTCAGCATTTTTTCATCCTGCTGAAGGGCCCTGTCAACGAGCATCACGTTCATATATGCATACCGATTGTATTCCTGCGCATAGGAACCGTTCTTATCGAGGATCTTCCACATCTGCATATTTGGTGTGACGGATAATGCGTTGCTCGTTGGAATCCCATTCGCAACCATCAGCTGTGCCAGCAAACTGCTCTGCCCTCCTACCACGATCCACTGGCCCGGCGTGCCTCGCTGTATTGATTCAACCTGTTCGATAGCGGGCTGCCCTGTCAAGGGACTTGCCGAATACTGAATAGGATTGACCGATATTCCCGACAGCACCAGTAATGCGACTGAGAACAGTGTGCATATCCGTGCAAGTACTTTGAACCTCGTGATCAGCGCGCCTGCCGTGACGAGCGAGAAGACGACCAGCACCGCAAGGGAGATGTATCCCAGATAGGCCTTGTACGCGAAGAAAGCCCCAAAGGCCTGCAATAGACATATGACCGTGACCAGCCCATACAGCACATAGTCGCGTGCGCCGAATTCCATATGAGAAACCGCGCGAATCAGGAGTATCACGTTGGCCAGCTCGAACATGACCAGAGCACGGCGAACCGTGGTGTGGGACATGCCCGTGACGGCTGCGATTGATGGCGGAAAGCCTATGAATATATAGAGTCCGAGGAAGGCGATGATCACCAGCAAGAGCATTGCCAGTATGTCTTTGCCCTTACCTTTCACCAGATTGATACCTGCAAGCACGATGCCAAGAGGGAAGAACGTGACAAATGACGATGCCTCGGTCGAATTCCCACCGGAGGCATGGGCTGTCGCGACAAACTCTCTGAAGGGGAAGGCCAAACCGGACATGGTGGAAAACAGCCAGGACAGCTGACCGCCACCTCCATTCGATTCACGGCTTCCCGGGTATACGGTATTCATCGTTGCCTGAATGGTCGGCAAGGATGAACGCAGCACAGTCAGCATCAGAGCTGAGAAGATAAGCACTGTCACTACGACACTCGCCCAATCCCACGGTCTCATGACGGTCGTCCCCCAATGGGTGACGATGAGCCAGACCACCAATATCAGAAGAATAAAGATCAGCGGGATCTGCCAGGCCGGATAAAGAGTGAGTATGAACATGCCTGCGCACAACATGATGCCCAAACCCAATGCGAAGCGTTTCCACTCCTGGTGGGTCCGCAGATACAGCGAGAACAGCAGCACTGAAAGGAAAGCGGCGATGATCATTTCAACCAAGCCGTTAACCGCATACCACCACTGAACAATAGGGGCGCATGCCACCAACGCCGCACCTATGAGCGACAGCCCTCTATGCTCCTGAACAGATTGCGATTCTCCAAGTTCGTTCTGTTGCCCGCCAGACTTTGTGATCAGAAGAAAGAACTGATAAGAGACTAGGAATAGCACGACAAGCCGCGCAGAGGAGTAGAACGCCAGACCGCGTTCGCTGCCCAACAAGAGGTAGCCCCAGTGGAATGGTCTGAATATCTCTGCTGCGGTCCAGACAGGAGCGTCCTTGATGATGAACATGTCTGTGGCCCGATTCCCAAACAGCGTGGAGAAATAGGCGTAATTGTTATAACGCTGGGAGAAAGCCAAGGGCGTGTTGACGATGAATTCATCACTTCTGATGGATCGAGGAGTACCGAATACCAATCCGTTGCCCGCAGACTTCCCAAGTATCGCATCCCAGTATCCCAGCGATGAATTGTTGATGTTGAGAATCACGAATAGCGCGATAATCAATGCACCTATGAGAAAGCGTCTGCGATGCAAGCAGTCGTTCACCTTATGCCAGCCGAAGATCCACCAGGAAAAAACCAACGCACACACCGGGGCGGCCAGAATCCACCTGATCGCAACGATGTACAGGGACTGGGTGTCGGCAAGCTCGGTCTGAAACAAATATTTCGAAGCCGCAGGATAGATAAGGACGATGGCACTTGCGCCTAAGGCTGTGCATACGGCAAGCAACAGCGGTTTCAAGTAACGCTCAACCACAACCATATTGTGTCGTCTTCTATAGGCGTGCATCGACTCCCCTAGCTCCCCTGTGAGAAATCACCACCGAAGCGTGGCCACACTCGTAGCTTCCAACGTCAGGCCGGACTTCATCCTAATTGCGGAATTGCATGAACATATTGCTATCGACAATGAAACGCTTCCTGTCCTGTTCAGCAAGCACATCCAAAATAATGCCGGTGACCACCATCAGGATACCGAGGAGCATTAGCAGCACGGACACGATCAGGGTCGGAAAGCGCAGGACCAAACCGCTTCTCCAGAATTCAAACACTACGGGAAGGAATATGCCAAAACCCCAAATACCGAAAATCACACCCAGAATACCGAAGAAAGGAAGCGGCTTGTATTCACGAATCATATGGAAAATGGTCGAAAGCACCTTAATACCATCACCGAAGGTATCGAGTTTGCTTTCTGAGCCTTCGGGCCGGTCCCGATATTGCACAGGCAACTCATAAATCCGCACATTCTTATCCAAAGAATGTATCGTCATTTCGGTCTCAATCTCAAAACCCTTGGAGAGACAGGGGTAGGTCTTCACAAACTGCCGAGAGAAGGCTCGGTAACCGGTCATGATGTCCCGCACATCGGAGTGGAACATTGCATTGATGGTCCATCTCACCAATTTGTTGCCAAAACCATGAAAAGCGCGTTTGTTTTCTTCGAAATATGTGGAACTCAATCGGTCGCCGACGACCATGTCATAACCACCGATGATTTTTTTCACCATTTCAGGTGCGCTTTCAGCCGGATAGGTATCATCACCATCCACCATGATGTAAGCGTCAGCGTCAATTTCGTTGAACATGGAACGTACCACATTGCCTTTGCCTTGTCGTGGTTCACTTCGCACAACCGCACCGGCATCCGCGGCGATCTGGGCTGTATCGTCGGATGAATTATTATCGTAGACATAGACCGTTGCGAGCGGTAACGCTCTTCTGAAATCCCTGACGACTTTCTCTATCGTTATCGCTTCGTTAAAGCAGGGGATAAGCACTGCAACATCCGATACCTCTGACTCCTTACTCACATATTGGTCAGGCGATTCACCCTGCACAACACTCATCCACTATCTCCCTACCGCATTCAAAATCAGCTACGCAGCTTTCTCTCTCTATTCCAACAACATCCACCATGATAACGACAATTCAGTAGGTGCACAGCCACACCAGGAACCTCCTCAGTCCCTCTTGAACAAATCCCTGGTATATATCTTTTCTTCTGCACCAGCCAGATCTGTATTCCAACGGTTGGCTACAATCACATTGCTTCGGCGCTTGAAGTCTTCAAGATCTTTGGTGACCTCACTACCAAAGAACTCATCGTCTTTCATTGTCGGTTCATACACGAGAACCGTCACACCTCGCGCCTTGACCCGCTTCATAACACCTTGAATTGCAGATTGACGGAAATTATCTGACCCTGATTTCATCGTCAACCGATACACGCCAACAACCGGATTCTCAATACCTTGGATGCGCTCTTCAATCTCGGTAGCAATGAAGTCTTTACGAGTGCGATTAGCATCTACGATTGCAGAAATGAGATTCTGCGGTACTTCGGAGTAATTAGCAAGCAACTGTTTAGTGTCTTTAGGTAGGCAGTAACCACCGTATCCGAAACTGGGATTATTGTAATCTGACCGGATACGCGGATCAAGGCAGACACCGTTAATGATTTCTCGTGTTGAAAGCCCGCGACTTTCGGCATAAGTATCAAGTTCATTGAAATATGCGACTCGCAACGCTAAATACGTGTTAGCAAAAAGCTTGATTGCTTCAGCCTCAGTAGTACCCACGACAAGTTCCGGGATACCCTGGCTACCATCATCATTATGACGCGAGGACTCAGCAGGGTCAGCTCCCTGTGCCAATAAATCAACAAAAGTATGTGCCGCTGTAACGGCTTGTTGGTTGTCAGTCGGAGCACCAAGCACAATACGCGATGGATGCAAATTGTCGTAGAGTGCATGACCCTCACGTAAGAACTCCGGCGAAAAGAGTAAACGCTCGTCACCAAGACGAGTGCGTAAATGCTCAGTGTATCCAACAGGAATGGTGGACTTGATAATGATCCAAGCTGTCGGATTTACTTCGCGAATAGCACTGATTGCTGCTTCCACACTAGAAGTATCAAAGTAATTTTGCTGCGAATCATAATTGGTCGGGGTCGCAACCACAGCAAAATCTGCACCTTCGTAAGCTTCTTTTGGATTCAGCGTGGCCGTAAAACCGAGGGGCCGTTTCCCTGATTTGTCGTCGTCAAGGAAAGCTGTAATCTCTGTATCTACAATGGGACTTTTCCCATTATTGAGCATTTCAACCTTTTCGGGGATGATATCTAAAGCGTGCACATCATTGTGTTGCGCCAGCAGCAATGCTACCGATAACCCGACATATCCTGTACCAGCAACCGCGATCTTCATTAATCCGTCCTGTCCGTTGTTGTGTTGTCGGTTTTTGGCCCAGTATGTTCTACTATCACCTAATAACCGACCTGCTCTTTGCTCTACCCGCCACAATACTCAGGTGATGGTAATTAGATACAAGTTACCGCTAAGTTTTGTGCAACATCTACAATGAGGGCCATGTTCAACATTGGTTTGTATCACCAACGAACATGACCCTCTTGTGTAGCTACAACTTGCAGCTTGTTTACTTGTCTACTTGTTAACCGCCTTAAACCAGCGCAGCCCAACTCCGCATAATGCTAAGAGCACTATGGCAGCTACGATAAGTAGTGAATTCGTTCCAGTCTTTGCCAGGCGCTCTTGCAATATATTTGTCTTCTGTGTTGCAAGGGGTTTGGAATCCGAATCTGTAGCGTTACCTTTAGCTGCGCTGTCACTACCACTACCACTACCACTACCATGCTGAGTAGTGCCACCAGAGTGCCCAGTATCCGATCCAGCTCCACTCTGACCATTGCTACCACCACCATCATTATCACCGTTCGAACCATTATCTTGGCCACTGCCATCATTATCTGATGATGAACTCTTACCGGTCGCAGAAACGTATGACACCCGTGTAGTAGTCGAGCCTCCAAACTGATTAGTCACCACCGCATACCACCCGTGTGTTCCTGCTAGTGCATCTTTCCACGTTACTGTTGCTGTAGCAGCATCTTCAGCGTCTTCGACAAGAGTCTTGTTTTCTGAGCTCAAGCCTCTCACCAAACCACTGCGCTGTTGCGCCGCACTGCCTTTCGCAGATATAGCTTCGTTTGTGCCGATTAACGCGCTGCTTTGCAGATCTGCTGCAAAAGCATCGGTTGACAGACGCTTTTGTGAAGTTTCCGCTGTTTGCGGTTGAATGCCCAGCTCTGTCAAATCCACGGTAAATTGCTCATACGAAGGTTTGAAACTCGAAGAGGCTACAGTTTGTGAACCATATTTCTGAATGGAAGGCGAGTATGTTCTCACTTCCATTGTGGCATTCTTCGTATTCACATGCATTAGTCTCAGGAAGCCCATACCACCCTCGTCCATAGCCTGATAGTCGAAGAGCAGATTCAGCACATTGCGATCAGTTTTGCCGTCCCCATCGGAGTCGATTCGTGACACCGTCTTTTGTGCACTGTGATAATGACCGGAGAACACCATCTTCACATTGTCGTTCGGAACCACAACGCGTTTGTATATATCTTGAGGGATGAGCCCAAGACCACCAGAAGCGAGCAGATACTCATGGAAGTTCAGGATTGCTACACGATCAGGGTACTGCGCTAATACCTGATTCATCCAGTTGATTTCATCATCCTCAACACCCCAACCAACTGACACGACTATAAAGTCAATGCCACCTGCAGAAATCAGGTCATAGTGACCGCGGTTATCCTCAAAGCTTCCGCCATACCAAGGGTTCGATGAATATCGGCTTGCACCGAAATGCTTGGAATAATTGACGTAGTCTTCGCTTTTGTGATCCACATCGTGATTTCCAGCGAGCACACCATAAGGGAACTTGGCGTCATCCAACTTCTTGTACTGTTCATCAGCCCGTTCCCACTGCTCTGGAATCTCAGCGTTATCAACGATATCCCCAGTGTGGAAAAGATATTGAATGTTCATGGCATTCTTAGTTTTCAACAACCAATCGTGGATATTTGACTGATGTTGGTAGTAACCATCATTGTCATAGTTCGCGTTGTAATACTGAGTATCAGATTCCCAAGCGAAGGTGAAGTCATAATCGCTGCGTGCAGTGTCATCCTGCGAAATCGCATCATCATTCATGGTGACCACTGGATTGCCATCAGCACCGTTTATTGTGGAAGTGGAATCAGAAACAGGACTTTGCAGACCGTCAGGATTGGTGTCTTCTGTGTCATTTTCACTCAGATTCCCCGCCGCGAAACCTGCTCCATTCTGTACGACGACTGACATCTTGCCGTCAGCGACATGATCCGTGTTTGCCACGCGTTGCGAAATACTGGCATTACCTTCGCTGTCGGCACTCACTCTGGACACTTGATCCCACGCACCAGTGCTGGTGTTTTTAACGAAAGCGTAGATATCAGCACCAGCTTGTGCGCTCCCACTCCAACGCAGCGTGATCGCAGCATTCGCATCCTGCTCATACTGAGAGGGAACAGTCACCGTGAAGGATTGATATGGGAAGCCACTATCTGTAGCAGTCGTTTCTATAACCTTCCCATCTCCAGCCGCATCCAGTTTCGCAGCGTCACTCTCAGCAAGCGATTCTGAAGATGCATCCTGTGCCAAACCAGACTGTTTGGTAGTCCCCGTGGTGACACTTACCTGCTGCTGATTACTTGGCTTATATTCCTCACCTGCATAGAATGCCACATTCAACTTATCGCCCGAATTTCCCTTTGCAGTGACGCTAAGCGTTGGATCAAGTTTCTTCGTGCCTGCTGTACTATCTAGCGAAAGTATCGAAGGATTTTCGGCATATGTGGTAAATGTGACTTTCTTGGTGGTCTGGTTACCAGCGTTGTCTGTGACATTGAAAGTTACGGTATGCAAACCAGCGGAAAGCTTTGCAGACGATGTGTCATACGGCAGCGTGATGCTGGTTGCTTCACCATCACCATCGCTCAATGTTGCGCTTAGAGCACCTGACTCCCCTGTCGCAGGGATTCCCGATGTTGCATCCTTCGCGGTAGCGTTGATGACCACGCTTCCCCGTAGCACATTTCCATCTCCACCTTGGGCAGTGAGTTCAGGTTCGATAGTGGGTTTGGTGTTATCAACGATGACCTTAGAGGTAGCGCTACCACTCTGCGATTGTGCGGTGACAGTGTGCTCCCCATCACTTTGCTGCGTAGTGTTCCACACATATTGTTTGGATGTCACTGACTTGGAGTCGATGGTAAAGTCAAGCCGAATATATTCATATTGACCAGCGGAGTCCCCTATTTTCAGCTGATTCGTGGCATTACCCACTTCATCGGTAACATCTTTCTCGCTAATCGTTCCCTCAGTTCCTGGACTCACAGCAGCTACAGCCTTACTGGCTTTCACATGAGTACCGTCAGGAAGAACCAAACGAATATTCGACGCTAAATAGTTATCTGCATTTTCTGAATTCACGGTTCCCGCAGCATCCAGAATGTCGGTGGCACTCGATTTAGTACCAGCATTCAAATACAACGAAAGGGTATTGTCATGAATCTGTTCAAGAGGAACTGGGAATGAGACAGTTTGAGTGTCACCGTAGGTGCCATCGTCAAAACTCCCTATCACATTGTCTTTCCAATCATCCTCAGTAGGAGTACCAGTGATGGTCGTTTTCGTAGTGAAAGAGTTGAAGAAGAAAATGTCAGTCTGCGTGATTTCTGCTGCGATATAGGGCTCTGATTCCAGCGAGTCTGTTGTTTGTGAAGATTCGACTGCTGTGCCATCAACTGCGAGTGCAGGCATATCGTTACTGTCGGTTCCGGTACCTCTGAGTGTCACTTTGCCACGTAGGAACTGACCATCCTTAACGTTCAAACGCACAGCTGAATCTGTGTAATCGCTACTGGTGATAGTTTTCTGACCACTGTTCTGTACAGGATTGATGCCATCTGAAACCTCGAGGTAGTATTCGATAGCTTGTACTTTAACTAGGTCAATCTTGTTTTCTGTGTAACTGTATACATCGCTACCAGCGGTTTTAGTGAGATTGTGAGCAACAACATCACTTTCACCCTTATGTCTGGTGTATAAGGTGACCCTGTTAATCGCCAAAGACGATGTAACTTCAAAAGAGTATTTCACATCCTGATCGGAGCTGAAACTGGTGGGGGTAGTGTCCACCACGCTTGGAACTTGAGTTGCCGAGGGGAAAGCATATGACGTCGCACGAATATCGTCGCTCTGCACAGATCCCGGCGTTGGTGCCTGGTCACTTCTGACGATTTTCGTTTCGTTCTCACCAGCAGAATATACATATTGCAGTGAATGCGTATCCCCAGTCAGATTTTTTGAGGCGTTCACTGGATAACTTGCGCTCGACACCAAGGTTTTCGTCTTGGTTTGAATTTTGATAGCACGAGCAGAGTTGTTTGCCATTCCAGCGGATTTTATCTCAAAGAGATTCGCGCCCATGGTGAGTGACTGATCACCACTAAGCCCAAATGCCTGGTTGAAGTCAGCATCAGTAAGAGTGTCGTTAGGACCATTCTCAATCCAGAACACTACAGACTTACCAGCAGGAATGGTGATATTACTCTGCTGAGCTGGCCACTCAACATCACCCGAATCCCCTTGATCTGGGTAGCTATAATACAGCGTGTAATTATTGGAGAAGTCGATTTGCTTCTCTGATATGTTAGTGACCTCAATGAACTCGAAACCATCAGAACCACCGACGTTTTTTGTATCCGGCATAATTTCGGTGATAGCTAGAGGAACTGTTGCTTTCCCATAAGTATTCTGTTCTTGTGGTGTCAGTGTGATTGATGCACCAGAACCAATGGTACGAACTCCATCCAGATCGGTTGCCACGAACTCATAATCCACACTCGTTTTTCCAGTGAGTGTCCCAGCAGGAATAGTAAAGGACCATACATCACCGACCTGCATACCATCGAATGTGGAATCGCTAAAGTCTGTATCCACATTAGTTTTAGTAAAGAGACGCACCGAAGCAATATTTGTCAAACCGTCGGAAGAGCTCACTTTGGCTTTCACATTGATGGCTTGGTCATCTCTCAGATTATCTTGCGATATCGATGCATCTGTGACTGTAACTGTGCGACTTTCCGCTTGAGGCCAACTCTCTGGAAGCTGACCGCTAAGCACACTTCCAGGGCTAGCAACATTGCCACTCGACAGAGTTCCCACGCCCTGAGCATCATAGGTGTAGTTAAGCGTGGTATCAGTCGCGCCGCTGCTGGCATAGCTCACCGTATTGGTAGCTTGTGTGGATTTTTGTGTGAGAACCAAACTCCTCGCCGAACTATTAGCCATTCCTGCACCTTTAGAGATGGTGAACAGATTTGTTCCCATGGTCAGTTGTGGCATATTTTGAGCTTTACTCTGCCAGAAATTGCCGAAATCCTCTGCCGTGGTCAAACGCGGGCTAATGCCTTCCATATTTGCGAAAGCGTAGTTATCCCAAAGAACAACAGTCCCATGTGCAGGTATTTGTGCATCTTTAGTCGAATCTTGCGCCGCATTGTCGAAAGCTTCTGGCGTCCAGTCCACGTTATTGTATTGCAGACTCAAATCACTGATATTCACCGCTTTGGAACTGACATTGCTCAGCTCAATATATTCACCGATATTGACGGATACGCTGCTGCCGTCACTGCCGGTATACGAGCCATTACTCGTTTTCACAGCCAGCTCGGTAATAACCACTGGCATTGCCCCTGTAATGCTCGCACCACTCGCCGTGGCAGCCTGTGCCTGAGTGGATACCAAGCCAACTGCGACGCTCATGCTTGTCGCAAGCAGCACTGCTGCCATACGACTCATGAATCTTCCCAGCTTCGTTTTCATGTCATTCCCTTCGCGTCTCTGCAAAACTCCCTTTGGCGCAAGGTGATACTCCACTCGTCGAGGACTGCGCCCATTGAACCGAATTCACACTATGAGAAGTGAAATAATCACACGTCAGCAGCGGCAGAGATTTCATCCAGTGTTGGTGTATCTTCATGCTGCATTCATCTACACTTCACTGATGAATGCTTAGTGTTTCTAAGGTTTTAAGCCTTGCATATCACACTGTTCATGCCCTGCACGTCGAGATAAACTTCGAAACAACCATGAAATCTTTCACTCCATGCACAGTCATCGATCTCTCAGAATCACTTGAAACGCAAGTTATACTTGAAACTAGGGTTGGGGCCTCATCACCAAGAAACGGCCATAGCCGCCCTCAGCACACCAGCGATTCGAAGGAGAATCACCCATGCGAAAAGTACTTTGCTCACCAGGAAGTTATATACAACAAGAGAATGCACTCTCATCTCTTGATAAGGAATATAAAGGTATTGGTAGCACAGGAGCATATTTACTCGTTGATCCATTCATCGACGAGCACTACCACGACACCATCGTGTCAAGTTTTGAAGAAGCAGGGACCAACTACCGTATCGAGGTATTCGGCGGAGAATGCTCCGTCGAAGAAATCGACAAGCACCGCGACCAGTCCGATGACTACGACACTCTTATTGGCATTGGCGGTGGAAAAACTCTAGACACCGCTAAAGCTTCTGCCCATTTCGCAGGCAAACCGGTGATCATCGTGCCGACAGCCGCATCCTCAGATGCACCATGCTCGCGTCTTTCAGTGGTGTACACCGCCGACGGCACTTTCGACCACTATCTACCACTGCCCAAAAACCCCGAGGCAGTCATTATGGACACAGAGCTTATTGCCAAAGCACCTGTAAGATTTTTGGTTTCTGGTTTAGGTGACGCCTTCGCCACATATTATGAAGCGGCGGCTTGCGTGCAATCCTCTGCGCTCACAATGGCCGGTGGACACGCGACTAATGCTGCGTTCGCCTTAGCTCAGCTATGCCACGATACCCTACTAGCAGACGGAGTGAAAGCCGTAGCTGCTGTACGCAAAGGGGTGAGGACTGCTGCGCTAGAGAACATCATCGAAGCTAATACACTGCTCAGTGGCTTAGGTTTTGAAAGCAGCGGTTTAGCTGCAGCGCACGCAATACATAATGGGCTCACAGCGCTGGATGGCACTCACTCTATGTTGCATGGAGAAAAAGTTGCATACGGCACACTCGCACAGATGGTTCTCGAAAACAGCGATATCGAGGAATTGCGTGAAGTCTACGCCTTCTTCCGAGAGGTTGGACTGCCTGTATCTCTGGAAGATATCGGTGTTGCAGATGCTAGCGATGAGGATTTGCTGCAAGTGGGACAGCTGGCCTGCGACAAGGATGACACCATGGGCAATATGCCCTTCGAAGTAACTCCTGCCGATGTTGCCTCCGCACTGCGAGCAGCCGATGAGCTCGGCCGGACGTTGTAATTCTGTTCTACTAACAGATATTCGATTTTACGGATATTACAGATATATCGTTGATCGACCGCTGCTGTGTGGCTAGTGCAAAGCATCTTTGCGAAATCTCATGACTAGCTACACAGCAGACCGAAATCCACCCTTAGCAGCAACAGTGCGTTACATGTTCTTCTTGGCATACACGTCGAAAAAGTTCAATAAATCTTCTTGCTGTTCCAGATGTTGACGAGTGCTGTCAATATCCGCCACAGCAACATCGTTGGTCAAAGCTTGCACTATCGACACTAAAGCTGTCATTGATGAAAGAACAGCTTCACTGTCAGTACTCGCTAGCAGTGTGTAATCGGCAAACTCGGTTAACGGACCTAAAACTTCGTCAGTTATAGCAATCACCGGCACACCATGTTTCCGGGACCATTCGGCTACTCTGACTGTATCTTTACTGCAAGGTCGTGTCGCAATAGCCACAACACAATCCGATGAAGCAAGATTTCGCAGAGCATCAATATGTGATGCTCCGCCCACCGTTAGATCCTCAACGTCGGAACGAACCAGTCCCAAGAGATATACCAACATTGAGGCCACAGACTGGGATTGCCTCAAACCCATCACCGATACATGTTCAGCGCCGCTGAGAAGCGAGACCACGTTATCCCATAATTGTTCGTCGATTCTTGCAAAACTGGTGGTGATAGCGGAACTGTCTTGGGCAGCCAACACTTCACGTTGAGACATACGTGCCGCATTACTATCTCGATCAGGAGTGCCAGCGGACAGAGCGCTATCGCCATGCGTAAAACGCCATAACATTCCAGAGTGATTACTAGCCAAAGCTCTGCACACACTTCTGAGCTCTGAATATCCTTTAAGTTCCAACGCTAAGGCAAAACGCGAAATAGTGGACTCATTGATACCCAGGTCTGCTGCCAACACATGAATTGTTGACATAGCAACGCGCTCTGGATTATCCAATACCACTGACGCGAGCGCCTGTTGCGACGGTGTTAAGGACAAACTGCGCAGACGTTTTTCAAACGATTCCAACACATCCGCTGTCAATTTCCCGCTCGCATTCTTAGGCCCCTTAGTCTGCTGATCGTTAGAGGGCAGTTGGGAGAAACATCTGAACTCACAGTAGATTGCTCACTGTGCGTTTGGTGTATCAGTGTTGCCTTCTGCTTCATCTATTAGATGGTACGCCAGCGAACACTTCGTGGACGCGTTCGAGCCCGTCTTTAACACTAGGTGCTTGCAGAGGATCGGCCATCCTCATGGTTTCCATACGAGATTCATCATCTGTTCCGTACATCATTGAGGTCACAACACGAAGGCCCATCCGTTGTGGGAGGTCACCAAATGCACTTCCTGGTAGCACTGCAATACCGAAACGTTCGAAGAGCTCATGGCTGAGGGACTCATCTTCCGAGACGCCTAGGCGATGGGCGAATTCAGAATCGTGAAATGTTGGATAGATATAAAAAGCCCCCGAAGGTTTTCTACAAGATGCCCCTGCATCAACCATAATGTGGTGAATTTCATTCGAAACCCGCTGGTGTAGCTGTCTGCTTTCATTTACCCACTGCAAAACGTCGGATGGTTCACTAAAGCAATACTCGGCCACTGGTTCCAGAAATATCGGCATGCCTGACCAAATCTCAGATGCGGTACCAATTACCTCCTGCATTACTGCATCGCCCCAAGCATTTTGCGGAAAGAGAGCAGCGCCAATTCGCCATCCCCCGAGCGCCATTGATTTGGATAGTCCAGTAGTCACAAATGTTCTCTCTGGGGCAAGCTGTGCGGGGCTAACGAAATTGACTTGATCGTATGCAAGATCGCGATAGATTTCATCCGAGATTATGGCCAGATTTTGTTCTTTGGCAATGTGCACCAGCTGCTCAATGACAGTTCTTCCTGCCACGGTTCCACTCGGGTTATCTGGTGAAGTGAGCAACAAAGTGGTGGGATTTTGGCCAGCACGACGAGCACTGTCAAGTGCTGAAACTAGCAACTTAGGGTCTGGTACTCCACCAGCGCTTTCAGGAGCATCAACCCAAACACAATGTTTATTGAGCATGTGACTTTGAGCTGCATAGGTCACCCAGGAAGGTCGAGACAACACGACATCGCCTTTCAAAGCTTGCAACAATGCGAAAAGCAAAGCCTTGCTACCGGGAGCCATTAAACAATGGTCTGCATCAGCAGGTATCCCACGCCTAGTGAAATATCCAGAAAGAGCATTACGGACAGCATAGGAACCTTGGACGGCAGGGTATGCATTTCTTGCCGAATCCGCAGACAAGATTTTCCGCAGTTCAGGCATCACTGGTAAACCTGCTTCCCCGAAACCTAGATTGATGACTGAACGCCCTTGCGCTACGGCATGTTGCATCATTTCGTTCATTACTAGTGTTGCCGATTTTGCAACCATCGTTGAATCCTTACCCTCGCTGTGCCGTCGTAAACAATGCTTCATATCAGGATGTTGACGATTCCAAATACTCAGGTTGCGACTCCTAACACGATGCATCTAGTCGATACGATACACCAATTTGCATTCATTTTTATTCATTAAAATTCATTAATGCATTATTTACATTTCATTTTTATACTTTTTGATAGTTGGCGCATCAGCAATTGTGGAAATAAGTCCTGCACGTGGTTTCGAAAACCTTATAGTTCACACGCTGCTACGCCGAACATTCCAACCGCATAAGGCGGTCGCATTAACCGGAAAATGGGAGACAACATTGAAGAGAAGCATCAAATTTATTGCTGCAGCAGCAGCTGCACTTATGCTGACACCGTTAGCTGGTTGCGCAAGCACGTCCACAAATACTGCATCCGCCCACACCATTAACATCGGCATCAAATTCGACCAACCTGGTCTTGGATACAAGAATGGCAACACCTACACAGGCTTTGATGTGAGCGTGGCGAAATATGTGGCAAAAGAACTTGGATATTCCGCAGACGAAATCGTTTGGAAAGAAGCACCCTCGAAACAGCGAGAAACATTGCTCGAAAATGGCGACGTTGACCTGGTGTTTGCAACATACTCAATCACCGATGATCGTAAAAAGGTGGTGGATTTTGGCGGACCATACTTCGTAGCTGGACAGGATTTACTGATTCGATCTACTGATACATCAATCACTGGCCCCGACTCTCTAGACGGGAAAAAGCTATGTTCCGTCACAGGCTCAACATCGGCGCAGGTTATCAAAGATCATTACGCGCAGAAGGTGCAGCTCATGGAACAAAGCGGGTTCGCTGAGTGCACCACGGCACTCATTTCAGGAACCGTTGATGCAGTAACTACCGATGACATCATTCTCGCCGGTCTTGCTGCAGCGAAGGGTGATGGTCAACTGAAAGTTGTAGGTAAACCCTTCACTCAGGAGCGCTACGGAGTGGGGATTCCCAAAGGTAAGACTGCGACGGTAACGAAGGTCAATGCAGCCTTAAAAAAGATGGTTGATGATGGTTCGTGGAAGAAAGCTCTCAATGAAGCCACAAAAGGCACAGGGTACACTCCAAATTCCACATACAATCCACCAACAGTATTCGATGCAGCTAGCTCAACGTATGATTTCAAAACCTCACTCAACTAATCAACGAATCGATAAATCAATATAGATTCCCTACACACGCCGAAATATTGAGCATTCATCCCCGACTCGTGGTATCTTATTCAGGTTGCATGATTCGCGGCATGGATGCTCACGCTTCCAACTGAGCCTTGTGCATGGAGGATTCGCCTAGTGGTCTATGGCGCACGCTTGGAAAGCGTGTTGGTGTAACAGCCTCACGAGTTCGAATCTCGTATCCTCCGCAGATGACCCTTGTTTTGTTGAGATTCCAACGATTCAGGGGTTTTGCTTTACCTACAATTAACCCAAACATGTATTACCCAATGTATTACCCGTGGGTATACTTTATGATCCATAAGCCTCGGATTGAATGTTGCAGTCCGAATCTCTCGACCGCACTTTTCAAATTTTTGACTTTCAGATTCAACTCGGATTCAACCTTTATGGGTATCGCAGTATTCTGTGCCTCGATAACAAAATCTGCCTCTGTCTGATTATTCTCTCTGGCTCAATAGCATGGCATAAACTGCTGCGCGATGAGCTGCTGGCACACATGCTGCTCCATCATTGCCCCACTCAATTCCGTGGAAATGGCAGATCCATCCATAACAGCAGCCGGGTCAAATTTCGTGGATAACTTCCAATATGCACATGTTTTATACGTGAAATGTGTAACTTCGCGAAGTAACAGCACAAACGAAAGTGGATAGGTCAAGAGATTTCTTGACCTATCCACCTGCCGAACATCCCAGTGCCAGCTACAAATACAGATGCAAACAACAATATTTCTGGTTAGCAATCTTCTTGAGCTACACACCTAGCCGATCAGCGAAGCATACTCAACCACGATTGATCGTAGATTCACATTAGTGATGGTCTGCGCGTAAGTCACCAAATTGACCGGCGAAGTGAGATCATCATCGATTTTTTTGAGCACCCCGCGTTTTTCCTCATACGGAATTTCAGCACCCTGCAGCTGTTGCAACAACTGCTCTCGTGCTCTACTTTGCTGACGATCATCATTCTCGGGCTTCCCTTCGAAAGTCTGCCCATTAGCCAAGGTGAACTCACCAGTACCGTCGAGAGAGAAAGCATGCAGCTTGAAATGCAGACGCCGTCCCTCAGGAATAATGCCGTCTGGATCCTCTGATTCCACATGGACAATGCCACCACGAATGCTGATCTTCGTCGATGCAATACTCCGGTTAAGATGCTCATACATGACATAGTCATTGTCTTTATTACCATACACATGAATATCAAGGCGCTCTGGAAGGACGTCAGCATTCTGCATAGGATCCGCCGTCATCGGCACAATTGCACCGAGTTTGGCGAAAACTGGAATATTCTCAAGCGTTCGTCCCAAACGAATTGCGGTCTCACCAGTTGTAAATTGGCCATCCAAATTAGTGCTCGACACCATAGTACGGTCAACATCTTCGCGATCTCCTTGATAAATCAAGTCGGTGAAGATATCCATCCACTGGCCTTCGGGCATCCAGGCATCCACGAATCCAACGTTAAGTTTCTTATCTTGTGGCGTGGTAATAGGAGCAACCATCAACTCGCTGCCAAAGAAGTACTGATTCTTGTACAGGTAACTTTCTTCATTATCAGGATAGCGATAGTACAACGGCTCAATGAGTGCGCGGTCTTCGCAGTGAGTGCGTATATTCGCGCTGTCGAGATATGGCACCAATCTGTTGCGCAACCGTAAGTATTCATCCATGTATTCACGAACGTCTTGACGATATTTCCACGGCTCTTTGCCAGAGAATGGGTTATCAGAGCTATGCAATCTATTAATCGGGCTGAATACTCCGAGCTGCAGCCAACGTAAAGACAGTGCAGGATCGAAGCTCCCCCAGATGTGTCCGCCAATATCATGGCTCCACCACGTATACCCGATGTTTGTGGCTGTTGAAGTGAAATACGGTTGAAAATTCAACGAATCCCAGGTAATGACCGTGTCGCCGGAGAATCCAACGGGATAGCGATGAGAGCCAGGACCTGCAAAGCGCGACAGAATTAGCCCTTCACCATCATGCGAACGCTCATTATCAAGAAAATGATAATGATTCAGATTCCAGAGCGGCTCGACTTTGTCTTTGCTGCGGCTAGACCCTTGTTGCCAATCCAACCACCAGAAATCAACACCCTCTTTTTCCATCGGGTGATGAACATCATCGAAATACGCTTTTCTAAATTGAGGATCGTCCAAATCAAAAATTGCAGGCTCCTCTTTTTCAGTATCAAGACCAAGAGCCTTCGCAACAGCAGGGTAGGAATCCTCAAATGCTCTGATGCCACCTGCTGGGTGCGTATTGAGTGAGACATGCCTATGCTGTTTGCGCAGTTCCTGAAGGAAACGCCAAGGATCAGGGAAAAGCTTACGATTCCACGTATATCCAGTCCAAGTACTACCGAAACGAGCTGGAACATCATCTGTTCGATGCCAATCCATATCAATCATCGCAACACTAATCGGTACCTTTTCACAATCGAACTTGTCCATAAGATCGAGATATTCGTGCTGCGTATAACGGTAATATCTGCTCCACCAGTTCCCCAGTGCATATCGGGGTATGAGTGGAGTCTTGCCACTCAAGCGATAGTAATCGGAGAGTTCTTCACGATAGTTTCGACCATAGGCAAAGAAGTAGCCGTCTGCTTCTTCCTGCTGACGATGAACAAAATGATTGTCCTCAATGGCAAAAGAATCCTTGTCATCCAAAAAGGCATATCCATCACGGCTCATGATGCCATCGTCAATCGGCGTGGCACCGTCAACCAGATCCAGAGTCGCGTTGGTACCGCCGAGATTCCCACTGACATGCTCACCGAAATACCAACGACTGTCGTGGAGCGTGTACTGGTATTTAGCATCAATGTGCAAATTGCTTGCAGCAAACTGACCGCCGTCGTAATACAGATGAAAAAACTTGGTCTCAATCTCGATCTCGTGGCCATTTCTGCCCTGTTGAACGTCATAGTCAACCGGATCGAATTCTCTGTTAGCTACCAGCTGTGTTTTTCTATCCTCGAATTGACCGCTAGAAGAGTATTCCAAACGAATTAAACGCTCTGTAAGCAACGTAAATCTGTAGTTGCTTCCTTGCACAATATTGTTCATACCACTCACCCTTTCAAGACCTTTTCTTAGAATTTGACTGTTGTTTTTCTGACGATAACGGTGCTAATAACTGCTATGGCAGCTAATACTATTGCGAAGAAAGCAATGGGAGCACCAGCAGTATTGCCCATAACCCGCTGTGAAAGAGCAATGCCATATGTTGACAAGAACGAACCAATATTGCATCCCACCAGCAACAGAGTATTAGCGCCAGCCTGAGCTTGTGTTGGCACCAGCATCACGATCATATTGAAGCCGCAAATCGTGGTGGCTGCGCAGAATCCAGCTACGAGACTGCCAGCAATCAACATCGCACTATTGGTGGCAAAGTACAGGATCATCAATCCAATTACGTACAAGATGAGGAATGCTGGCAAGGTATAGCCATGCAGCTTCCCGTAAACACGGCCAAAAGCCACGCCTCCCAGAAAACCGCCCAACGTCGCCAAAGAAACTGCGATACTCGAGTCCTGTGCGCTCATGATGTGCTGAGCTATAGCCAATCTGGGGATTTGTAGCAGCACCAGGATATTCACCATCACGATGACAAACACCAAAAGGAACAGCGCAATCGTACCTGGTGTGAAATATGTGGCAAAGCTGACCTTCTTGGGAGACTTACTCTTATCAGAAGTCTGCGCATTGCTCTCTTCAGGTTCAGGTAGCTGTGGAATAACTTTCCAAAACAACACGGCAATGGGAATCGCCAACATATAAATCAGGAATGCACTATGCCAACCGAAGCTCAGCAGAAATCCCACCAGAAGCGTAGCCACCGTAGCACCAACCTGTTCGCAGGCACCTCGATACCCCAACATTCTGGATTCTTCTTCACCCTCATAAAATCTATTGATAATGGTGATAGCTAGTGAATTAAACATACCCATACCAGCACCGAGCAGCATTCTCGAAACGAGAATAAGCCAGTAACTGTTAGAGAGTATAGGTCCAATTCCCGAAACTGCGATGCAGCAAAGCCCCAGAATAATAGCTCTTTTGATACCTATAGCCTTGGATATTGAAGGTGATAATAAGAGAAAAATTAGGACAAACACCTGAGGCACAGTGGCTAAAAGGTTGATTGACGAGTCTGAATGGACGCCAAGAGTTTTAGCCATATACGGCAAGGCTGGCGAGATTGAGGTTCCAGTCACCAGAATAAGCGAAATGCTCAGAATGGTGAACTTAAATAATATCGAATTGGTTTTTAGTGAAGGTGATGTTGACGACATGCCGTTCGAGGCATGAGTCCGTGTCACATCTGCGGATGCTTTCATAGCAATACTCTTTTGTTCTTGTATGGATGCACCGAGCACTAGTCGGTGCGTGTGAACCGCTGTCGCTAAGGCACAACGGCATCATTCGAACGCATATCCACTTCGGGTGGATATGCTCGTAGACATCCTTATAACTTTTCGCACCACAATCGGCTATACGGCATGCGATTATCAGCACTAAAAAACATCAAGGAGTACTAGAGAATTGTGAAAACGGTAAAGTGTGAATGCCACTCTCAGCTATGCAAATAGTTGGAGTCAAATCAGGCACTACATTGAGCGTGTCTCTTGCAAAGATATGCACCACACACGTTTTCAACAGTAAAGAACAGAGCACTACATAGAGGGATAACGCCCAACGAGGCGTTCTGTGTGATGACGCAACTGAACCGCACATAATGCACAATCATTCATAAAACCCATTACGGTCATCGCAGCCATCACCTCCTTGTCATAAGCCAGAAGAATCGTGCACAGTCACACGTCAATTACGCGCAGTAGACCATACACCACTTTCATCTTGCATGTAACGCGGTAAGCGCTTCCGTGCGTCCCGTGTTGCACCACACTGTATGACACGATGGCGAACTACACAAATCGCTTGCAACCACAGCGTTTCTTTCCACGACAGTATTGTGCTTTATCAATAAAGCGCTTGAATGCTCCGGATTCTGCGCCTTCAACATATGAGCAAGCACTAAATGCAACAATGTCAAGTCTTGATTATTGCGGTCACATCTGCGTGTAATAGACGCTGCAAAGAACCACGTTGCTTCGGGTAACGCGCACGTTCAGGGAAGGTAGCATCATGGGGAACATCGTCGCTGACGACCGCCATATCACAATATTGGTAGCTTCAGAAACTGGAAATTCATTGGAAGTCGGAGAACACTTACAAGCTGCTATTACCCCCATATGCGAGAGTCTTCGTTTGGTTGAAGCCTATGACTACAACTTGGATGAGCTTGAGAGCGAAGACATTCTTCTCATGATTACCTCCACTCAAGGCGAAGGAGAGCCGCCCTACGGTGCGGAAGATCTCTATGATGCTGTAGTCGGCGCTAAACACAACTGCAATCTGAAGGGTGTGTCGTATGCTGTGCTAGGCCTTGGTGACAGTGCATATGCCGAGAATTTCAATCTCATGGCACGTCAATTTGACGCTCGCTTTGAGCAACTCGGTGCCAAAAAACTTCTGCAGCATGGTGAATGTGACTTTGATTATGAAGATGAAGCGGCTCGCTGGATTATCTCTATCCGTGCCGTAGTGCAGCACGAATTGGAACATCATAACAACGCATCCATATTGGCCAACACCACCACAGGAATCAACAACGATAGAGGCATTCATACGAGCGAGCGGCTTCGAGATCCCTCACACATCGCAACCCTGGTTGAGCGCGAAACACTAACCTCGCCACAATCACACAAACACGTCTATCGTATTCGTCTGCAACTCCCCGAAGAGGTGCATTACGAAGCAGGTGATTTATTAGCAATCACTTATGTCAACACTGATGAGACCGTGAAACGTTTTCTCGATAACATACCGTTAAATCTCGATGATGACGCTTGGCACGAGCTTGCGAGGACGTTGAAATATTCGCGCGATATCACTCGTACTACTGCAGCACTCATGCGGCGCTACGCTGAGCAATTCGGGAATATTGAACTACTCGCAATCATCAACGATGAAGGTCAGTTGCGTGAGTATGCACAATGCCATACCCCATACGAATTGTTCCACGATTATCCTGCGCAAAGCCAAGCGCTTACTCCCGAATCTCTACTAGCAGTGTTCACCTCGCCATGTAGACGTATGTACTCAATTTCTAATGCACAAGCACTTTCCCATGCATTACTGGATTTAACAGTCACTGAAGTTGAATATGTAGCAAATAAGCAACCACAAATCGGCGAATGCTCTAGGATGCTTACACAATCAGCAATAGGAACACATCTCGAATTTGCAGTGGTATCAAATGAACGTTTTAGATTGCCACAGGATCAGAGTTCAGCAATTGTCATGGTCGCCCTAGGGTCAGCCATAGCGCCGTATCGAGCTTTCTTGCAAGAACGTTCGCTCAACCATGAATCATATGGACGAAACTGGCTGATTCTCGGCAATAGAAATCCTAAGGAAGATTATCTATATCACCATGATCTACAAGATTATGTGAACTCTGGTCTCATTTCAGAGTTGGATGTTGCATGGTCACGCTTCGACGCTGAGCATCATCATGTCCAAGATATTATTCTCGATCGAGGCAATACACTGTGGGAGTGGATCAATGCAGGTGCATACATATATCTCTGTGGCCATGGTAGGCAAGCCGTTGCCTCTATCGAGATGGCACTGAGACAAGTCATAGCAACACATTCAGGCCTTGACGAAGTAGAGCTTTCTTCGTTCATCAACAATTTGAAAGCTTCAAAACGCCTGCAGTACTAAAAATAATCCCTGCAAACATTTCTCGAACAGCATCATACAAGAGTCGAGATATCGTAGTGATAGTTACTTTCTAAAGGTAAGCACTATAACATCAGAGGTTGCGATGAACAATGAAATTTCTCGGGGAAACGTGTATGCCAAAGAGTGCCCATGCCGCGCACTACTGGATGTGGTATCCGGCAAATGGTCGGTGCTACTCATCGAATCATTGCAAACTGGTGCCATGCGATTTGGAGAATTACAACGGCACATCAACGGAGTATCAGCGAAAGTTCTTTCAGCAAACTTACGACGATTAGAAGATGCTGGGCTGATTAGCAGACGGGTATATGCCGAGGTTCCTGCGCGCGTAGAATATTCACTTACCGAAGAAGGTATCAGCGCAGTCGCACCATTACGAGAAGTACGACTTTGGGCTGAATCGCATTATGCTCAAGCTCTTGCTTTGAAATCTGCCACTATTGAGCAACGTTCTGAGACCGCAGCATAGTTACTTCAAGGTTCCTTGACTCCCTTGTGGGTAAGCACCCATCCAGTCATATGATGCCAGTGACCGTGGAGGTATCACATACTGTGCAATCACATGAAAGGAACCGATATGACCAATCACACCGACCCATTACCAAGCAGCATGGCTGCGGTTGTCGCTCGCACAGGCGGAAGCATAGAGCAAGCAGAATCTTTAGTAGATGCCACTATTACCGCACCTAGTCATCCTTCTGGTACCGATCTACTGGTACGAGTGAATGCAATTTCAGTCAATCCGGTTGATACAAAAGTTCGTGCTGGCTTGAGCAGTGGCGATGAAGTTATCTTGGGTTGGGATGCCATTGGCGATATTGCAGAAGTCGGGCCTAAGGTCAGCACCTTCCACCGCGGCGAAAGAGTCTGGTACGCGGGCGATATCACGCGACCTGGCTCGTATGCTCAGTATGAGCTGGTAGATGAGCGGCTCGTCGCGCATGCTCCTACTCATTGGGATGATGCCTCAGCAGCTGCTCTCCCTCTAACAGGACTTACCGCTTGGGAAGCTCTATTTGACAAACTGAAGCTCCAACACGATAGCTCAGGAACGCTACTGGTAATCGGAGCTGCCGGCGGAGTCGGATCAATGATTATTCAACTAGCAAAGCATCTGACCAATCTGACCGTTATCGCTTTGGCTTCGAGACCTCAATCAAAAGAGTGGGCAGCTAATCTAGGCGCTGATTCAGTTGTCGATTATCACAGTCCCGATTTAGCGCAGCACATCCATACTCTCGCGCCCGATGGCGTGGATTATGCCTTCAGTGCTTATAGCAAAGCTTACATACCGTTACTAGTTGAAGTTATGCGGCCATTCGGTGAGATTGTGGCAATCGACGATGAGCACCACCTGGATTGGTACGCGCTCAAAGATAAAGCACTCTCGTGGCATTGGGAATTTATGTTCGCCCGAGCAAAACACCATGCCCACGATCTCGCTCGTCAACATAACATTCTCGAAAATTTAGCCAAGCTTGCAGATGAAGGACTGCTATTGAGCACTATGACTCAGCATTTGTCACCAATTAATGCAAACACACTACGGCAGGCACATCGCATGGTTGAATCAGGACACATGAATGGCAAAGTGACCATTACCAGATAACGCACACGTCGTGACACGAGAATGAGTGACCGGTATTTCTGCACTGCAATGACGGTCACTTGCCCTACCGCGAAGTGCGGAAAGATTTGCGTAACTCAGTATGTAGATCTTCGTCCACGTATGGCAATACCGCTTCAACACTCAAGGCAGTGTCAGGATATACCGTTACCCCATTCGCAGCGAACAATTGCGCTGTCACACCCATGCCAGGTATCTTCACCCCAGAGAAACTGCCATCATATATCACCTCTACCCCGCACGATGGGCTCCGATCTTTGAGAAAGGCGACCGAGATGTGATGACGTTTAACAATACGTAAAGCTCTCTGAGCTCCTGCTTCGTATGCGTCGGTAACATCGTTACCGCCGATTTCAAGAACTCTTCGGTGAGTCTTAGTGAAGCTATTGTTATGAGCAATTTCTGCTGGCGGACGCGGGATTGCAAAACCTCCGAGAATCTCTGGACATGCGGATATAGCCTGTCCACGCTCAACGAGCCACTGTGCAATATCATTTCGCGCATCCGCGCCATCATAACGCACTGCAAAACCCGCAAGGCAGGAACTCACTAGTATCACTTGCATTCCCCCAACATTGATGTGATTTACAGAACTATCGTGCCATGCAATGAAGACTCAAAACCACTATGAAGAGGCAATTGACGACTCCCTAAGAATGAGCTGGGATTCAATCTCAGTATGAGTAGGCAACCAAGCTTTACTCTCATGCTCCTTTGCTATGAGATTCATAGCCTGTTCAGCAATAGGTGTCCAAGGCATATTCACAGCAGTAAAAGAAGGTTTGCCTAAACCACTTTCTCCGCACAACTCTGAATCTTTCAACACCACCAACTTAATTTGCTCCGGTATGCTGATCTCGCAGGTGCGACAAGCAGCAAGAATGCCAAGCGCTGTCATATCGTCAGCGCAAATAATGGATTCCGGATACTGCGCACCTTCAGTAAATATCTTCTTGGCTTCTTGAAAACCATAGTCCATACCGCCAGTACCAAAACGGATCCACTCGGTCCGAGTTGATAAACCGGAAACAGTCATTTGCATATGAAAGGCAGTGAACAAATCCATACCATCAACTGAATCGGTGGGACTACCAAAATATGCCACAGAATGTGCACCAACTGCGTTCAAATGCTCAGCAATCGTCTGCATGACGAGGCTACTACTCGTCCCAACCCAATCCAACTGATTTGAATACGACTGTGAGAACAACTGCACCACAGGCGTATGTTCGGCAATCTCATCGAGAAGATCTGCCACTGCTTCTGTTTGAACCGGCACCACAAGTATGCCGTCAACGCGACGAGATACCACTGCACGCAATCGTTGCTGCTGCTCTTGAGTATCTTTCCCAAGGCCGAGGAGCAGTTGTTTACCTTGCCCATTGATCACCGGCTCAATTGCCTGAACCAGTCCCGAGTACATTGAAGCGCACAATTCAGGGACAATCACCGCAATTGTATTGGTAACATCACTACGCAATGCACTGGCTGCATAATTCACTGAATAATTGAGCTTCTCAGCAGCACGCTTAACTCTTCGGCTAAGATCGTCGTCTTTCTTTCGTCTTCCCGATAGCACCCTTGACACCGTTGCGGTTGAGACACCCGCCAAAGCGGCAACATTCGAGATTGAAGCCTCGCTAGTCAGCGTTTTTTGCGACATAGCACACCCCGAATTTCACCTAGCCGATGTATCAACCGCATCGATTGATGACGGCATATACAGCTTAATACCTATTCAGCAGCCAAAAGGGTTTTTACCAAACCATCAGCGACAGTCTCAGCGTCATCGCCCTCAACAACAATCTCGACGTTGTCGTGTTGCTGGATACCCAAGCTCATCACCATCAACACACTCGCAGCATCCACCCCAGGGGTGCCAGGCTTCTTGGAGATGGTCACCGTGCAGCCACTTGCCGCTACAGCTTGAGCAAAAGCAGAAGCAGGACGCGCATGAATTCCCACTGGATCTTCAATTTGCACTGTTCGTGTTGCAGTTGCCATAAATACTCCCTTGTACCGGAAATTAAAGTGCGCATCTTGTATGCACACGCCATATACGATACTCCGGATTGACGTTTTTCAGAAATCGTTTACCATAGTAATTACAGCGTTTCAAAGATACATTGAAGTGACCTTTGGAGCGGCACATCATCAACACAGCTACATGAAGCATGGGGCATTGGGCTGAGCGCAGCGCAGCAGCTGCGAGAGAGACATTTGCTGACAAAGAGGGGATTCGCATGAACATCATTGGTACGGGAATTGGACGTGGAATCGCTGTGGGACACATCCTTCGCATGGAGCCAGCATTGCAGGCTCCTGCTGATAGCAACAGATCTTCCGACATTGAATATGACCAAGCCGAACATGACGTACAGCAGGTATTGAATCAAGTCAGTGACGATCTGAGCAAACGTGCTGAAGATGCACAACAGGACGCGCAGACACGCGACGCAGCACCGATTCTTATTGCGCTCTCACAAATGGCGGTGGACCCTGCACTTAAACAGTCCATCAGCGCAGTCTTGAAACAAGGTAAAACTACTGAACGCGCAGTGTATGAAGGATTCAATGAATTCGAAGACAAGTTGAGTGCTCTCGGTGGCTACATGGCAGAACGAGCAAGCGATTTGCATGACGTTGGGCAGCGGGCAATTGCTTTACTCCTAGGTGCGCCAATGCCTGGCATTCCTCAGAGCGACGAGCCATTCGTGCTGCTGGCTGAAGACCTATCACCTGCTGACACAGCAGCTCTTGATATGAGCAAAACCCTAGGAATTATTACTGTCCAAGGGAGCCCAACAAGCCATACAGCGATTTTGGCAAGATCGCGAGGCATCGTAGCCGTTGTAGGCGCTCAGGAAGCAGCCACCCTGTCAAACGGCTCAAATGTAATCGTGAATGCAGCGCGGGGTGTAGTGAATGTTGACCCCAGCGATGAGGATTTGCAAGAAGCTGAACACCTCAAGCAGCATGCACAACGTGCGAAACTCCTACGAGGCAAAGCCGGTGCCACCAAAGATGGCGTCCCTATAGCACTGTTGGCAAATGTTGCCAAACCACAAGATGCCACAGCAGCATTGGAATATGGAGCTGAGGGAGTAGGCCTGTTCCGCACAGAATTCATGTTCATGTCTTCAGCTACCTCACCTTCTGTTGAGGAGCAAAGCAAAGCATACGTGGAATTACTCAGCCATTTCTCTGGAAAGAAAGTCGTCATCCGCATGCTCGATGCTGGTGCCGATAAACCCTTGGAATTCCTCACCCCAGAAAATGAGCCCAATCCAGCTCTTGGCCTCAGAGGCTTGCGCACCCTACGAACTCATAAGCAAATTCTCGAGGACCAACTAGAAGCTCTAGCACAAGCAGATAAAGAAACTGACGCAGACCTTTGGGTTATGGCACCAATGGTTGCTGATGAACATGAGGCAGAGTATTTTGTTAAACTCGGCAAAGAGAAAGGCCTCTCTCATGTTGGAGCTATGGCCGAAGTACCGTCCATTGCACTTATGGCTGACGAAGTAGCGCAAGTGAGTGATTTCGTAAGTATCGGTACCAACGATCTTACCCAGTACACTCTTGCAGCAGACAGAACGCTTGCATCCGTTAGCGCGTATCAAACTGCTTGGCATCCGGCGGTTTTGCGAGCCATCAAGTTGATTGCAGATGCCGGTAAGAAACACCATATGCCTGTTGGCGTTTGTGGCGAAGCGGCTGCGGACCCAGATTTGGCACTCGTACTCTTTGGATTGGGTGTCACATCACTATCGATGACTCCATTTGCCCTAGACGATGTTAGGGCAAATCTCGCAGCGCACACTAGCGAAGAAGCTCAATCTCTCGCTCAACGTGCTTTGGCAGGAGATTTCTACCCGCCGAAGCGCGGCTGATTAACGGCAGTACCTATATCAGCGGACATCACTCAGCAATAACTACTCATACCTTGGGAGGTATCTCAATGACCGCAACTATCCAAGAGTTTTTACCCGATACTTCATTTGTACTCGACCAGAGCGCTCAAGATTGGAAAGATGCCATACGTTTGGCAGGAAAAGGACTTGAAGACTCAGGATTTACTACTTCGGCTTATACACAAGAGATGATTGACACTGTAGAGAAAATGGGCCCCTACATCGTTATCGCGCCAGGCCTAGCATTGGCTCATTCACGCCCATCTGCAGCCGTGCTCCATACCGGTCTGAGTTGGGTGAGACTGAGCACTCCCGTTCCATTTGGCAATAAAGCGAACGACCCCGTATCCCTAGTGATCGGCCTTGCCGGAAAAAACGAGGAAGAACATCTCCAAGTGATGTCTGCAATAGCCAAGTCATTATCTAATCCCGCCACGAAGGATGAGCTCAACAACGCTCAATCCCCCGAGGCGATCAGAACAATCCTCAACAGCTGAGACACCCTGTCCCAGCCTTGTAAATCACCACCAGAGAAAAGAGAAAAGAATGAACATCCTATGCGTATGCGGCAATGGTATCGGCACCTCTGTGCTACTCAAAATCAATGTTGAACAAGTAGCTGCTGACATGGATCTCGATGTCAATGTCACCACATCAGATGCAGGGAGCGCTAAGGGCACTGCAAACCAGAGCGATCTGGTACTTACCTCACCTCAACTCGCAGCAGAACTTGAAGGCGTTGATGTTCCTGTTGAAACCATTGAGAACTTCATGGATCAGCAAGAAGTCAAAGACGTCCTTGAGAAGTATGTCGATTAGTACTCAGCACAGGTACTGACACTGCTCGTCACAACTCAAATCTTTAACCAGACCACATCTGAAAAGAGAAAGAAATGAATGTAATCATACAGGTGCTGGACTTTATCAGCCAAGAAATTCTTAATGTCCCTGCCTACCTGATCGGCATTGTAGCCGTTATTGGCCTCATCGCGCTCAAACGTAGCGCAGGGCAGGTTATCTCAGGTGGACTCAAAGCGGCAATGGGCTATCTCATCCTCGGTGCAGGAGCGACAGTTGTTACTGCAGCACTGTCACCATTTGGAGAGCTGGTTCTGAAATCTACCGGCGCTCAGGGCGTGGTACCCACTAACGAAGTCATCACGGCACAAGCTTCTAGCCAGTATGGTGCAACTTCCGCCTACATCATCGTGCTCAGCTTCCTCATCATGCTGCTCTTTGCACGCTTCACACCACTGAAGTACGTGTTCCTAACCGGCCACCATATGGTCTTCATGTCAACTCTGCTGGCAGTAGTGCTATCTGTAGGTTTAGGATCCGACAATCAACTTCTCGTCATCTTGGTCGGAGCAGCCCTGATGGGTGTTGTCATGGTTGTACTGCCTGCTTTCGCGCAGCCTTTCATGAACAGAGTTACAGGAAATGACAAGCTGGCAATAGGACATTTCAATACACTTGGTTATATTGTCTCTGGCGCTGTCGGCGCTAAGGTTGGCAAAAAATCACGTTCCACTGAAGACATCAATTTCCCGAAGGGACTGAACTTCCTTCGTGACTCAATGGTCTCAACCACTGTGTTAATGATTGTGCTGTACTTGGTGTTCTCAATCTGGGGTGCCATAGTCTTGCCTGCCAAAACAGCTTTTGCAATCTTCCCATCACACCCTGCTAATTACGGAGCCTTCTTCATGGCTGCATTCGCTCAGGCATTGCAGTTCGGCATCGGTGTAAGCATTATCCTCTACGGCGTGCGCATCATCCTTGGTGAATTGGTTCCTGCCTTCCAGGGTATTGCTAATAAGGTAGTTCCTGGCGCTAAGCCAGCTCTAGATGTCCCGATTGTGTTCCCATTCGGAGCAAATGCATCGCTTATCGGCTTCCTATCTTCCTTCGCGGGCGGTCTGGTGGCACTCGTCATCATCGCCGTCTGGCTTGGACCGGTTTGGGGAATCGCCCTAATCCTGCCAGGCATGGTTCCTCACTTCTTCGATGGTGGTGGTGCTGGTGTATTCGGTAATGCAACTGGTGGTCGTATCGGTTCTGTGGTTGGTGGTTTCATCAACGGCATGCTGATTACCTTCCTTCCAGCAGCTCTGATGACCGTTATGGGCAGCTTCGGTATCGCTAATTCAACATTCGGCGATGCAGACTTTGGCTGGTTCGGTACCATTGTTGGCAATATCGCTCACCTCGGTACAGTTGGCGGTGCAATTGGCTTAATAATCTTTGCAGCCGTGTTGCTTGCTGGTGCTTGGGTTTGGCAAGTTAAAGTTGTTGACAAAGGCTGGATGCCAGCTAAGGAGCACACTGCTTTTATCGATGAGATCAAAGCAGCAGAGAAGGCAGAAAAAGCTGCTCGCAAAAATGCTCAGAAATCAGCTACTACTAAAGCATAAGTTCTCCTTACGAGAATGCTGACTACACAGGGGCCACGTTATATACGTGGCCCCTGTTGTTGCTTCATACCCTCAGTAAGACAAGAAGAAGTTGCGTCTCATAAAACGAGCTCATTTGCACACCACAAATAGCTTTGAGAGCACTAATTATGGCTTTGCAAACCGCACAATCAGGAAATATTCAGCTTGCTAGCATCATTATTGAAGAATCAGACAAGATAACTCACACTTGACACCCTCATAGTCAAAGGTGAGACGATAGTGGTCGGTGTTGCCCCAAAGTGATTCGGGATGACTACCAACCAACAGCTGCTCTTGTAAACACGTACAGACGCGTGCGATACAAAGCGCATGAATGATGGAGAAGACACGGTATGTTCGTTCTGAAAGAAGCATGGGCAACGATAAGCCGCCATAAAGGGCGTTCCACTCTGGCGGCATTGACGATTGTCATCGTTTCGGTGGTGTCGTTAACAGGCCTCTCCATACTCAAAGCAGAGAATATTGCGACGACAACAAGTTACGATTCTCAAGACGTCACAGCCATATTCAAGCTCAACCGAGCAAAAGTTATCAAAGCAAATGAGGGTAAAACCATTGACTGGTCCAAATACACTTTGGGCTGGGAAGATTACATTACCTATGCGCAGGCAGCCGTTGTCCAGTTCAGCGCCGATTACAATGAATCCGCAGATATCTCGGCCAGCGGGAACCTTAAAGCAGTGTCTGGTAACTCAGGTACATCCTCTGATACCGCTGTCGGTAAAGGACGTGGGGCTCTCTCGGTAGTTGGTTTCTCATCAGCAGCATCTGCAAAGAAAGCAGCAAACGGCTCCTTCACTTTGACATCAGGGAAAGCTGTCAGCTACTCGGAAAGCACAGCGAGCAACACTGTATTAATCTCGCAGGCTCTCGCCAAGAAGAACAATCTCAAAGTGGGCGATAGCATCACTGTTGCCGATATGAAAACTTCGAGCAAAACGCATAAGTTGACGATTTCAGGTATCTATAAGAATGCCACTACCGCCAAGTCTTCTTCAGCCGATGCAGATAACCCCGATAACGCTATATACACGAGTTACTACACCTTCATGAGCATGGGTTTGGATTCCGAAACAACCCCTGGTACAGCAGGTCACAGTCTCAATATGGTTTTCGGTTTCAGCACGCCAAAGGATTTCAAGACCTTCACGAAGAATGTGCGCAAGGCCGGACTGAGCAAGAATTACGATCTGGTTTCTGAAAGCTTGCAACAGTATAACGAGACAGTTGAGCCTCTCACACAGACCGCAAAGTGGGCACGCTACACCATGCTCACCTTAGCGATTCTAGGGGCAGTGATACTTCTAGCATGTGGGTTCTTTACTTTGAGCCACCGGAAACAAGAAATTGGCATGCTTATGACCTTAGGCGTAGGCAAAGTGAGAATTTCTTGGCGTTTTATCATAGAAATGTTCATAGTAGTGATTCCAAGCTTGCTCGTTGGGCTGGGCGGAGGCTACGCACTCAACCTACTGGTAGCACGTTGGATTCCCGCCCATAGTATTGCCGAATCAACCCCAGACCTTGGCGTGTGGAAAATACTCATATCGGTGGCCGCAGGTCTTTGTGCCCTGTGCATCATCGCTGCAATAACACGCATCACGATATTTAGAAAGCGCAACTTATTGCTGCCACGACAGGAGGCACAGGCATGAGCAGGAAAGCGAAATCCGTACCAGAATCTGAGGAAATAGCGTCTTCCACACCAAACAGCTCTCTGTCACAGAAGGACCTAGATATGAGCGATCAGTCGAAAGATGAGCACGAGACATCAGCAAATATCGACTCAGCAAAGAATGATGCAGATGTCGACGACATTCAACAAGAAGAGAGTGCCCCTTCAGTAAGTTTTACCATCGTATTCGACGATGATGACGAAGAAGAAGCTGCGCAAGACGACGATACCAGTGCTGATCACTCATCGGATTCAACGTCCGCAACCATCGTCGAGAACAATGAAGCAAAGCTCTCTGATGAGCACTCCCCGACTGAGAGCGAAGATAACCACGTCGCTGATGCAGCGTTAGACAAGGAGCCCTTGCCAGCTGCGAGCGACACTAGCTCAGATGCCACCTCGACGAAAGCTAATCAGCCGGCAAAGACCCAGCAACCAGCAGAATCTGAACATCTCAGTGATACGAAAGACCCATTGATGCATGTATCTTCGCGTATTAACGCTGAGATACATCGCAAGAGCAAATTGAAAATTGATCAGTACCCTATTCTGTCGCTGCAAAATGCCAGCTATTTCCCGAAGAAAAACCGATACGCCGTCTTAGATAATGTCAATTGGCCCTTCTACGCCAGTAGCATCCAAACCGTGTTGGTCGACTCTGAAGATGCTCGAATGGCCACTATGGGTCTGCTCAGTGGTTTATTACTACCTACAGCAGGAACTGTTGAATTCCACGGCAAGAATCTACTCGAGTTGGAAGCGTCAGAGTACCGTGGGCATCTTGTAGGCATCATGTTCCAGCAGTGCTCCACACGCGACGAGCTCAGTGCCTTGGATAACCTTATACTCACCATGCAGGCCTCTGGACGTAATTTTCTCAAGCCTATGCCTGTTATTGCCAACGAGCAGCTACGTCGAGTTAACTTCCCTGAGGACCAAATTGACATTCCTGTGGCAAAGATACAGCTTATTGATAGACGTAGAGCTGAAATAGCTAGAACGTTATGTTGCGATGCAACAGTAATCATTCTTGACGAGCCCACTGCCGGTTTGGAACATCAAGAGGCAATTACCATTATGAAACTGTTGGAAGGCCTTACTCAAGAGAATAAACGCTGCGTTATCGTGGTGACCTCAGATGATGATATTGCGCAATACGGTGAGATGATATACGAAGTCTGATGAATTGGCTGATTACGGTTTGCGATTAATGACCGTAATCAGCCAAACTATGTAATACGAAACGAAACTGAGAGTGAGGTACCGGTGAGACGAAGCATCACCAAATTCGATCATCGCACCCTACTCTACCGTTGCCCAATTTGTCATGAGGCTCTAGAACTCGTTCAGGCCAGCTTGCAGTGTGTTAATCGCCACACCTTTAATATTTCCGCTAAAGGTTTAGTTTCACTACTCCGCGGCGAAAATGGGAATAGCAATTTATATGACCGGAACTTCTTTGAACACCGCTCTGCTGTTTTCTCGGCAGGTATGTACGAGCATGTAGCAGAAGCTTATTGTGATGCTGTGCGCACAGCGTTGTCTTCCTCGCATAAGTTCTCAGCGCAAACTTCTCATGAACCGCAAGAGCAGAGCTCAAGAGTTGTGGATGCGGGCTGTGGAGAGGGCTATTACATCCGGCGTTTGCTAAGCAGCGAAGAGCAACAGCATACGTCACAAACCCTCTCAACGAATCTCATTGCCATTGACCTCTCTAAAGATGCAATCTCATTAGCTGCCATTGGCGGGGGCGATATTGAATGGGTGGTATCAGATCTCGCGCGTATTCCCCTTCTAGATCACACCGTAGATTGCATTACCAACGTATTTTCACCTGCCAACTATGCTGAATTCGATCGGATTTTACGCCCTAGCGGCAGGCTTATCAAAATCATTCCAGGGCCGCATCATGTGATGGAGTTACGTAATGCCATCGTCAAAGCTGGCTTGCGCGGAGACTCGCAGTATTCCAATCAACAAGTGTTATCAGGCATCAATGAACATATGCATATCGTCAGCACCACCAGAGTGAGTGCTACGACAGCCGTTGATAGTGCCCTACTCAAAGATTTCATGGCGATGACACCAGTCATGTTCCACATTAACCATGATGACCTTGATCTCAGCACGATTGACGCTATTACAGTCGAAGCTGATGTAATAGTCGCCACCAGATAAAACCAAACAGCAGGAATAGCACTTTCAGTCTTAGTAATTGTCTACCACAACGAACTACCGGTGAGTGTTACTCAGTACTACCCTGTGTAATAGGCACCACTCGGATTTGCCTCGCAGCCTGCAAACCGAGGGCAATTGGTGCAGCTTCTTCAACCTCGCCAACCAAACTAAAACTCACTGAATCAGCGTATCTGGCCATTGCTTTGATTCGCACTGCTTTACCAATGCCGAAACCTTCATTCTCCAAATACCGCAGTAGCTCAGGATCTTCATCATTCACACGCTCAATACGCACTACAGAGCCTTGCTTAACATCAGAAAGCGGTTCGCTGTTGACCTCACGTATGTCACCAACTTCGCTAGGAATGGGATCTCCATGTGGATCTTTGCTCGGGTGACCAAGGGTAGCGTCGATCCGGTCAATCATCATATCTGATACAGCATGTTCCAATGAGTCTGCTTCATCATGCACTTCATCCCAGTGATAACCCAAAGCATCCACAAGAAATAATTCCAATAAGCGATGCCGACGAACCATTTTAAGTGCATATCGTTCACCGCGTTCAGTTAGCGTAACCGCACCATATGGCGCGTGCTGCACCAGACCGTTGGTTACCAACCGGCCCAAAGCCCCAGAAACAGTCGATGGTTTCATGCCGGTCTTTTTGGCAATCGCTGCAGGCTGAATCGGCTCATGCGTCCATTCCTGAAGATCCCAAATTACTTTGAGGTAATCCTGTGTATTAGACGAGAGGCTTTGAAAAGTCATAAGCTCCAGTGTATTCAAAGCAGCGTATCTATTGCTGTAGGGGAAGCGTTCACCAATCTGATTACTGAAATTCACCACAAAAGTGATGACACGAAACATTTCACGCTCTATACTTCTAGGCGTACAAGATAATTGTTCGAGGGCTCAATACTTTTAGTAAGAGCACTTGAATCGGGGATTCATGAGAGTGAAGGCAGAGGCAGTGTCAGATATCAGCGAGGGGGTGACAACCCGACATCACGGACTCGTCGAAACAGCTAATGGGTTGTCACTTGAGGAAATCAACAGCACTATCAGTATCCCCAAGCAATCCTCAAGTTTCTGGAAGAATTTACTAGCCTTCTCAGGTCCTGGCGCCTTAGTTGCGGTGGGGTATATGGATCCAGGCAATTGGATCACCTCTATTGGCGGCGGCGCACAATATGGCTATCTGCTCATGTCGGTGATTTTGCTATCAAGCTTAATAGCAATGATGTTGCAGTATATGTCGGCAAAATTAGGAATTGTAACCGGTCTTGATTTAGCTCAAGCCACAAGAAAGCATACCGGTCGAAAACTCGGCGTTACACTTTGGATTTGCACTGAGCTTGCAGTTATGGCAACTGATGTGGCTGAAGTTATTGGCGGTGCCATTGCGCTCAACCTGCTATTTGGTATACCCCTCGTTCTCGGTGTCGCTCTAACGGTTTTCGATGTACTCATTCTGCTGCTATTGATGCAAATTGGCTTCCGCCGCATTGAAGCAATTGTGGTATCCCTCATCCTGGTCATCATGGCAGTATTCATTTATGAAGTTACCCTTGCGCAACCCGATATGGCAGGCGTGATGAAGGGATTCATTCCCAGTCCTGAAATATTCGGCAATGGCCAACTCACCATGGCTTTAGGCATTGTGGGTGCCACCGTTATGCCTCATAACCTCTACTTGCACTCCTCAATCGTGCAGACCAGAAAATTTGACCGTAACGATGACTCTCAGGTGAAGCATGCATTGCGCTTTGCAACGTGGGACTCAAATATTCAGTTAACAGCAGCATTCTTAGTAAACTGCCTGCTGCTGATACTCGGCGCCGCGCTCTTCTTCGGACATGGCGATGGGCTCGACACTTTTACCGCTCTTTATAACGCATTAGGCAACGAATCTATTGCAGGCCCAGTAGCCAGCGGTGCACTGAGCACACTGTTCGCGGTTGCACTTCTCGCCTCCGGACAGAATTCGACTATCACTGGTACACTCACCGGCCAGATCGTGATGGAAGGCTTTATTCGCATGCGCATACCAATGTGGCTTCGCCGCTTGGTCACCCGTGTAATCTCAATTATTCCTGTGCTGATTTGCACCATTCTCTTTGGCGGCAAAGAGTCGTCTTTGGACAGCCTGTTAGTCTACTCGCAAGTATTTCTCTGCATTGCCTTACCTATTTCGATGGTCCCTCTGGTGTGGTTTACCTCCTCAAAGAAAATTATGGGTAAGGAATACGCGAATTCATGGTGGATGGCAACCATAGCGTGGCTTGTGGTGATTATTCTTACAGGGCTGAATCTGCAGCTAGTAATCCAGGACGTCGGACAATTACTGCAATACTTGAAGTAATACCGCAGACGGCGCTCCGCACGGTCTGCAAAACGACCATCGGGGGATATCATGACAACTCCAGAGCAAGAACATACCGAATCAACGCTCAGTGCAGAAGAACAGCAAGCAGTCAAAGACCGCGCACGCGAAATACGACAAAGCAAAAAACGAATTTCTAAGCAGGAACGTGAAGCTTTAGAAGCTCAAGACGTGTCTAATGCCATTGCCAAACTCGATGACAGTGATAGAAGTATTGCACAGAGCATTGTTCGTATAGCCGCAGAGGTTGACCCTGAGCTAAAAACCAAACTTTGGTATGGGATGCCGGCATTCACCAAAAATGGCAAAGTAGTCATACATCTGCTTCCAGCAGGAAAATTTCATATGCGTTATGCGACTCTTGGCTTTGAAGATACTGCCAACCTCGATGACGGAGATATTTGGCCCGTTGCATATGCCATCACCTCCATCAATTCTCAGACTGAATCGCTCATCAGGCGTACAATCGCCAACGCGGTACGCAAACTTGAGAATGAAGGTTAGATTACTGGTGCCCGTCAGCGATGTTAGACGGGCATAATGCGATTACGTCGCTCCTCCCCTTCTTCCCTCTTCTCGTGTTGCCGTACTGGAAACGACAAACACCAGACCACCAAAACACAGGGGGAAAAGACTGTTTATGAGCACTAAAGCAGTTTCAGGCAATACTAAGTTGGCTATCACAGCGGTAGGCGCATTGACTTTTATCGGAATTTTGACCGAGACTTCGCTTACTGTTGCATTCCCAACTCTCATAGCTGAAATGGGTCAACCTTTAAGCACCATCCAATGGTTAACATCCGGATATTTGCTAACGGTGACTTTTATGATGAGCACTGCCTCATACCTGATACAACGCTTTAAGCCTCGTACACTATTTATTATTGCGGCGAGCGCCTGTGCCATCGGTACTTTGGTCTGCGCATTAGCACCTTCCTTCATGCCGCTGATGGCCGGACGCCTGTTGCAGGCTATAGCGACAGGTATTTCAACTCCTTTGATGTTCCACATCGTGTTTGAGACTATACCTTTTCACCAGTTAGGAGCATATGTCGGTATCGCCAGTATGGTTACCTCATTCGCTCCTGCTCTTGGACCCTCTTATGGCGGCGTACTGACCCATATACTTTCTTGGAGAATGATTTTCTGGTTCATACTTCCCATCATTCTGGCTTCTTTAGTATTGGGGATGCTAACCATCACTTTGCCAGTCAAATCTTTAGGTAAACGTTTTGATCTATATGGCTTCATCACATTGGCTGTGGTGATGTACAGCTTGATTGAAGTATGTAACAAGCTTGGATCAGCAACGTTCAGTGACTATGGCCTATGGATTGCTGTATCAGTTTCTATCTGCAGTCTTGCGCTGTTCATCTGGCATATCTGTCACAGCAATAGGAGAATCCTCGATTTTCGACTTTTGGCGAAACCCTTCCTAGGCCTACGAGCTGGTAACTTCTTCCTCCTGCAATTTACTAATATTGGCATGTCCTTCTTGATCCCAATCTTTGTGCAAAATGCCATGCATATGGATGCACTTAGCGCAGGCCTGATTGTGCTGCCAGGATCATTAATTGGCTCCTTCGTCTCTCCTATAGCAGGACGTATTTATGACCGCCGAGGGGCCACCCTTCCACTTGTACTTGGCAATGCCTCAATGCTTGTCGGTTCATTGCTGCTGTGGTGGTTTACGCACTCCCTAACTGCTGTTAGTCTCATGTGTCTTTACGTGTTTGTGCGCTTTGGCTTTAACTTTAGTTTCGGCAACACCATGTCAGACGCAGCAAAGCATGTGGCACCTCATGAAAAAGGTGACGTGAACGCTTTATTCAACACGCTTCAACAATTCGCAGGCTCATTTGGCACAGCTGCTCTATCAGCAGTAATCACACATGCACAATTACATAATCCGAATACTGCTGAAGCCGTTCGAAGCGGTGGGCAGAGTGACTTTCTGCTGTTATCCGTTCTTGCTGCTTGTGGCTTGTTATGCACCATTGTGGCAGCGCGGATATCAAAACAAACACCAAATTCTGGAATTGAAAATATTGAAGTCTCTGCTTAGGAATCACAGCTATGGTGCCACTTCAGTAATGTTCTGAGGCACCATAGCAAGAGCTCACCAAGGCTCTTAGAGATCATTCGGCAAGCTTGGACTTCAGCGTCCGCCTGCGGCCAACTTCATGAGCTCACTATCAAAATTCAACATAGGTGAAGCTATAGCGTTGGTATCAGTGTGATCATCATCGGCAACGCTCTGCTGCGGGTCAACACTCAAGTCGACTGCGCTACGAGTGTAACGGTTGCCAACTGCTCCTAATAACGTATTTCTGACGTCTGTTCGTACCAAACTTGCTAACTCCGCAGCAACGCGAGTTTGTCGTTGCATCAGACCTTCAGAACCCCAATCAACAGTCGCTGCCATAAGCCCTGTGGGTACGATTACCGCCCGCATAAAGGCGAATAAGGAACGCATAGAGGTATCTGGAACCAGAGCATGTCGCTCGCTACCACCCGTAGCGACTAGCGCGATAGGCATTCCGAGCACAGCATCTTGTGCAGCGACATCCCAAAAACTTTTGAACAAGCCTGAGTACGAGGCTTTGAAAACCGGACTGGCAGCAACTACAGCATCGCTATGAGTAACAATATCTAGAGCAGTCTGCAGCTCCTGTGATATCTGCCAACTTACTGAGGCCACGGCTATATCTTTGGCTAAATTCTTCAGCTCAATAATATTAACCTGCGCGATAAGAGCACTATTGTGAAGCACATTGGCCGTTTTCTCAGCAATACCTTCGGCGAGTTTAGTGGTAGTTGAAGGTTCTCCAACACCAGCACTCACTACGGTGATCTGACGTCTCCTGTTTTCTGCCATATTCATGGGGTCTTTCTCGATATTATTAATACATCTTAGGTAGCTCAACACGTTGAGCTGGATCAGAATCTGTGTAGGGGCTAGTTCCAGTCACATTGTCCCCCCGATTTTCTTTGGGTTTAGGCTGTCTTACATCGCCGTCACCGTACTTTGCATGGATTAAGTCCGCATGCGAAGGTGTGGCAACAGCCTCAGGAGCACGTATGGCAGCGATCTCCTTACGCAACACTGGTAATACCAACTCACCCAGCATGTCCAACTGTTTGTCAACCATTTCAGCAGGTAAACCTCCATGGTCAACAAGGAATATCTGGCGTGCATAGTCTCCATACACCTCATGTTGCGCTAATACGCGGTCGATGATTTGTTGTGGCGAACCCACCATAAGTGGCGTTTGCTCGACCATCGTCTCAAGACTGGGACCTCCGCGATATACAGGAGAATGATCGAAATATGGACGGAAGGTCTCTAGAGCATCTTGAGAGCGCTCATTGACAAACACCTGTGCTCCCAAGCCAACAACTGCTTGTGCAGCAGTGCCATGGCCCCAGTGCACAAAGCGATTGCGATACAAGGCTACGAGTCTACGAAAATGGTCAACTGGCCAGAAAATTCCATTTGCAAAGAAACCATTGCCATAGTATGCCGCCTGTTCAGCTATCTCCGGCGTTCGAATTGAGCCGTGCCACACAAATGGCGGCACATCATCCAGTGGCCTTGGGATAGCTGTAAATCCTTGCAGCGGGGTACGGAACTGACCGGACCAATCCACTACATCCTCATGCCACAGACGATGCAAGAGATTGTAATTCTCAAGAGCGAGAGCCAGTCCCTGCCTGATGTCTTTGCCGAACCATGGATAGACCGGAGCGGTATTGCCGCGACCAAGCATCAAATCCACTCTACCGTCTGCAACATGTTGCAACACGGCGTATTGTTCTGCCAGATTTACGGGATCATTCGTAGTAATCAAAGTAGTTGAAGTCGACAGTGTAATACGTTGCGTTTGGGCTGCCACAGCTGCCAAAAAGGTTGTTGGAGAGGACGACCAGAACGGTGGATTATGGTGCTCTCCAATGGCAAAAACATCAAATCCTGCCTGTTCCGATATCACAGCTTGCCTCAGAGTACTCTTCAGGCGTGCAGACTCAGAAGGCACTTCACCACTCACTGGATTTTTAGTAACGTCAGAGACACTCATAACGCCGAATTCCATCGGTCCTGGACGAGCGGGTGAAATCTTGCTCGAGTTGGCCGCAATGATCGCTTCCATTGAATCGGTCATCGTTACATTCCTTCCTCACACTGAAACTCACCTATATACATCTTGTGAGACTTCTCTACCTCTGTCGTATCTACCAATCCGTCCCATGACTGGACTGCGCACGTAATATCGTCCGCAATTCTTCATCTGTGGGCAATCTATCACCCTGAACTGCTGTCTACCAGAGACTGAGCTCACACTTCGCTGTCAGGTGATGGGTGCTAACCATATTCAGGGCGCATAGGCTAATCTGCTGAGTACATCATCGCCATTTCGATACAATCCTGCGGCAATCTCAGCACAACGTAAAAAGGTTTAGACAGCATATGACCGTACTTACCATCGCCTGTCATCAACAGTGGATTTGGGATGCATTTCAAGATGTCTTCGGTCAATCTCAGCAACAAGGTCTTCAAGTGGGTGGAGTCACACAACTACGTCACCACATAGATTTGTGGCCTTTGGAAGATATACGTTGCCATGACCAGTTGTGGGCAACACCTGCCTTTGTGATTGCTCAAAACGCCAAAATGCAAGCTGCTGGTCTAGATCCGATGTTGATGCTCACTCCGCAATATAGTTGGCCCACACTTCTTGGACGGAAGCTACTCGGCAGGGCAGCGCTGGTAACCAATCCCGAGACAGTACTGAATTGGGACTCTTTTGAGGACTCAGGCATAGCTGAGCTGCGCGACCAATCCTATGTATCAGAAGCTCAACAACAGCAACCCTGGTCTCAACTTGTCAATGGACGAGTCCCAGATTTCCCTGCTGCTCAGCGCGATTTATCTGCTTTGCAGCAAGCATTGAAGCATGCTCCTGCACACTCTCACATTCTTATCAGCGCGCACACACCAGACATCGCTGAAGAATGGATGGTCACTGTTCATCACAGTCATGCCATAGCAACGCAAGGATACTGCACACATAATCCACCAGGCAGCACAGAGATTCTGTCAATTTTCGATGGGGCACAGTTCACTCAGAGCAATATTCCTATGGTGGAGGAAGTAGCTGAAGAGGCAGCTCGCCGTCTCAATATTGTCAGCGCAGTCTTTAACATCGCGGTGTGCGGTAATGCAACCGCGATTGTGCTTGAAGCACTGCCTACCTGGTGTACGCCACCGTACCGTTACGCACACACATCGAGCGATGCATTGCTGTGCGCTGTTGCAGATTGCTCTTTACCGAAAGACGCCACATTCGAACATGACCGCTCTCAAGTAGCCATTGATACTCAACAGATATTTCACCCAGATCCTTGGATGGAACAAAGCTTTGCCAAACGTTTTCTCAATCAGCAGCCGCCGCCATCAACCAACTCTGTTCTCTGAAAATACTTGAGCTTCAGCAAGTCTTCAGGAATATTGGCTAGTATCTCAGACATTGACCACGAAGTCCAAAGTCGGTCGAATCGACAATAGTCTGTAGACTACTGGGTAATGGGGATTCCATGCCGTTGGGGCATGGGACGCTTTAGGCGTCCAACACATACTAGGGGGTTATGATGGCCGAAGGTTACGTACAGCATCAAAAGAAGCAAGCGGATAAGATTATCCGTATAACCGAGCAGCTGTACATGGAACGCGGCATGGAAGGCTTCACCATCGGTGATATTGCTGATGGGGCCGAGATTACCCGTGCAACCGTTTATAACTATTTTTCATGTAAAGAAGATATCCTTTGGGCAATTTTCTTTGAAAAAATGGACGGTCTGCTCATACGACTCAACGACAAACTTAAAGACACACACACCACATATGAGCGCTTACGAGCATATGCAGACGCGAATTATGAATATTTTAGAGAAGATGCAAGCTTTGCTATCTTCTTCGATTTGTTCCACACCATTTTTGCCACGGCAAGCCAAAAACCCGACGACTTCTGGGAAAGTCCGTACAACACAGCTAATTGGCGGCCAGGAAAAAGCATTGAGATGTTCACTAAGAACTTCCACGATGGAAGTGTAAAAGCCGATCTTGATCCACACACCACTGTGGTGTCGTATTACTATGCTTTCTTGGGAACCATGTCATTCACCTTTAAAAATAAAGATGAACTCGAGAAGTTCTATCACCTTGACTTTCTCGAAGTGGCGAGAATTCAGATTTCGTGGATTTTGCAATCTATTAAGGCCGACTGATAGCTACTCCAATTCGTCCGAATCACTACCAACAGATCACCTCAGTTCCACATGCATCTCTTTGCCACATCATCTCGTCTCTGAGCATGATTTGACACAGATGGCGAAGATCACGAGGAGCAATCTGCTGGTTTCGACGACCCACAGGCAAATTTCTTCGATGAGATCCTGTTGTGTAGGGATTTTCCGCCCGTCCTCAAGTATCAACCGCAGTATTGCGCGGAATATAGCGGGCGGACTTGGCTTGTTCTGAAATAATCCCTACACAAACGAAAACTGCACCTGTTTATCACCGCTATTTGATGGGCATGCGATGCTCAGCAGCCAATTTACCTATATCTGGCAGACCATAACGGGCAACAAGTGCATGCCAACGTAACAAATTCTCTTCACCAAAACGAGCGGCACGCTTCTCTTGCAACTTCTGCGAGATGAAGGCAGGCGGATGAGACTTGCTGTTGAACTTATCCGCATACATGACGATTTCCTGCTCTTGGCTCTGCGGCACATAATCATCAACTGCTAAAGGAAGATGTTGACTGATCACCTGCTGTCGCGTCACCCCCACACCGGTGTGATTTCTAGCAAATGCCGCCACAGATTCTCCGTATCCCTCTTCGAGCAATATGCGGTAACCAATCACGCCATGAAGTATGTATCGTTGCGAATCAAATCGCAGTATTGAATCAGGATCTCTACCGTCGCTCGAGCTATCAAACACACGGTAAGTCCCAATGTCGTGGAGCAATGCCCCGACTTCTAATAGCTCCTCGTCAATATCGCCTATCGAAACGAGTCCAACCGCAGCGGCCATGTCCTCGGCAGAAGCTTTCTGAGAAACAATCTCCGTGCGATGCTGAGCAATGTCTTGCGCTAATTGCGCAACAATCACACAGTGTGTATGTACTAAATGGAAAGCCGCTTCTGAAGGCGCTAGACGACGGTGAAGCCTAGTAATTTCCTCAACACTTGGCATATGTGTACTCATACTCTCATCATAGGAAACGGTCTCCATATCATGTGTCAACAGAATATTGAAACGATTCACATACTTGCTCTATGCGATTATCTTGTTCACTGAAACATGTTTGACAGTAGAATCAGAGCGTACAACGAGCAAAAGGGGTGACATGGGGACTTCGGAAAACGAGCAGTATTCCGCCCAGCGCAGCACTGCAGCCGAAATGCAAGCAGGACAAGCCTGGTCCAATCCACTGCGTGATCCAAGGGATTTGCGTATGCCGCGCGTCGCAGGACCTTGTTCTTTGGTAATTTTCGGTGTCACGGGCGATCTAGCAAAAAAGAAGCTGCTACCGGCCGTGTACGATCTTGCCAATCGTGGACTGCTACCAGCTGGATTCGGTCTCATTGGTTTTGGCAGACGCAAATGGGATAACGAGGAATTCGCGAATTTCGCCAAAGAGAATATGCAGGCACATTGCCGCACACCATTCAACGAAAAAACGTGGGAGCACCTTTACGACGGTTTGCGCTTCGTCACAGGCACTTTTGACGATGCCGAGGCATTCACCCGTCTGTCAGACACAGTATCGGAACTCGACAGGGATCGCGGCACTCGCGGTAATCATGCTTTCTATATGTCTGTGCCACCAAGGGATTTTCCGCTGGTGTCCAAACAGCTTGCAGATTCTGGTCTTTCACATTCCAGTGAAGGCGCGTGGCGTCGTGTCATTATCGAGAAACCTTTTGGCCACGACCTTGCTAGCGCCAAAGAACTAGACCGAGTAGTTTCCGAGGTCTTCGAACCAGATTCAGTATTCCGTATCGACCACTATCTCGGCAAGGAAACAGTGCAGAACCTCTTAGCACTGCGCTTTGCCAACACCATGTTTGAGCCTGTATGGAACGCCAATTACGTCAGTCATGTACAAATCACCATGGCAGAAGATATTGGTATCGGCGGCCGAGCTGGATACTATGACGGCATCGGTGCAGCACGAGATGTGATTCAAAACCATTTGTTACAGCTCATGGCCTTAACTGCTATGGAAGAGCCTGTTTCATTTTCAGCAGCCGATTTGACCGCAGAAAAGCGAAAAGTGCTTTCCGCCGTGCGATTGCCAAAGAATCTAGCCGAGCATACCGCCCGCGGACAATATGCTGCCGGCTGGCAAGGCTCAGATAAAGTTGTCGGTTATCTTGATGAAAAGGGCATTAGCCGCGACTCGACAACTGAAACGTATGCGGCCATTCGTCTCGATGTTGATACTCGTAGATGGGCAGGTGTGCCTTTCTACTTAAGAACCGGCAAACGACTCGGCAAGCGAGTTACTGAAATCGCTGTAGCATTCAAACCTGCGCCACACCTTCCTTTTGAGACGACAGCAACGCGTGAACTGGGAGCTAACGCGGTTGTTATTCGCGTGCAACCAGATGAAGGCGTAACCATTCGATTCGGGGCCAAAGTTCCTGGAACAGCCATGGAAGTCCGCGACGTCAGTATGGATTTCAGTTACGGTCGATCATTTACCGAAGCATCTCCCGAAGCATATGAGCGCCTAATACTTGACGTGTTACTCGGAGACCCGCCACTCTTCCCAACCACCGAGGAAGTTAATCTTTCTTGGAATATTCTTGACCCAATTGAAGACTTCTGGAGCACACTGGGTCAGCCTCAGCCATACCGTGCAGGCACATGGGGACCTGCACAGGCCGATGAGATGCTGGCTCGTGATGGATACCACTGGAGGATGCCATGATTGTTGAAATGCCCGATACCGCGACTTCGCAGATATCCAGAAAGATTGATGCTCTGCACGAGGAACGCGGTGAAGCAGCGCTAGGTCGCGTGTTGACCTTGCTCATCAGCACATCCGAAGAAGAATTGGAAGAGTCCCTGGAAACCGCGAACGCAGCGAGCCGAGAACATCCCTGCCGAGTGATAGCTATCGTTACAGATGGTTCTGACTCAGGAGAACATTCCAAACTTGATGCGCAAGTACGATTCGGAGCGGATGCAGGAGCGGGAGAAATTGTGGTTCTCAAACCTTTCGACGGTTTGAAGCGCCATTTAGACACTCTCGTGATTCCTCTACTGGTTCCTGATGCACCCGTTGTTGCTTGGTGGCCTTCAAAGGCGCCAGAGGACCCTTCAAAAGATCCAATAGGCCGCATGGCACGCAGCCGTATTACTGATGCAATTCGTTCCTCTAACCCCGATGCTTCATTTACAGCATTGAGGGCACATTGGTCTTGTCACGATATCGATATGTCTTGGACTCGTCTCACGGTTTGGCGTGCAATGCTAGCGTCGATGCTCGATCAGCCACCGCATCTTCCCATCAAATCAGTTCGAGTCAAGGGACAGTCGCACTATATTCCCCTCGACTTGTTGGCAGCTTGGCTCGCTGTAAGACTAGATGTGCCCGTCACCATTGAACGTGATGATGACCTCAACGCCATTACGGGTGTCTTCTTCGAGCGCGAAGATGGCGAACTGAGTATGGAACGCCCGTACGAGGATCAAGCCACAATCTGCCAACCTGGAGAATCACAGCAAGACGTTGCCATGCCAATGAGAACTCTTGAAGAGTGCCTCAGCGAAGAGATGCGGCGGCTTGACCCAGATGAGGTTTATGCAGAGGTCATCACGGATGGATGGGGTCTAGTGGACCATGAGTAACGTGGCTATCTAAAGGACATTAACTTATGCTCCGCTTATGGAGCAACCGCAAAGTATAGGATTGTGGTTGCTCCATAAGCAATAGACCATTGCATTATCGAACTGTGATATTCGCTCATCAGTAGTAATAACTCATCAGCAGACACATAGAAATCTGGACATATGCCTCAAAGACTTGCCATTGCCTACCCCAATCCTGAATTGCTCCACACAGCAATTGCTTCTCGTCTACTGATTGAAATCGGGGACAGAATAGCTTCCCAACATCGCGCAGATATTGCACTCACTGGAGGAACTGACGGTAATGCTGTGCTTACACATATTGCTAGCAATCCTTTGAATGAAGCAATTGATTGGAGCCGTGTTCATCTATGGTGGGGAGACGAACGCTTCGTCGCAGCCAACGATGACGATCGCAATGCGAAGCAGGCCCGCGAAGCTTGGTTCGGAACCTTGGTCAAGCATGGGCTGCTCCAAGAATCACATATTCATGAGATGCCTGCCGAGCAACGCAACAACCATGACGTTGCAGTCGCTGGAGATGCAGAAAATACTAGATTATTAGATGCTGCCGCAGCAACGTATCAAGAAGAGATCACTCGTGAGCTCGGTGATAACCCAATCTTTGATGTCGCACTCTTCGGAGTTGGTCCAGACGGGCATTTCGCATCATTATTCCCCGACTATCCGCAAGTAACCATTGACGATAGCGACATTCTGGTCACAGGTGTCACCAATTCCCCCAAAAAGCCACCACTACGGATTAGCATGACTGTTCCATTGATAAAGAACAGTCGCAAAGTATGGGTGCTGGCATCTTCTTCACGAAAAGCTCAAGCCGTACATAATGCTCTATCATCGGTGAATAATCCTCACGTGCCCAGCTCATTCGCAACGGGACAAGAGGAAACTCTATGGCTCCTCGATGACGAAGCCTCAGCGTTAACGTTGTAAAACCACCCAGCACCTGATTGAAGAAACGAAACTGTGCAATTAAGCATGAATTCAAACCTAATTGAACTCCAGGATTCGTTTGTGTAGGGATTTCTTTTTAGATCGATAATATGTAACGCCGGAAATGGCGGAATACCGAGCATTTCAAGATAGAGCTACTGATAGATGCCTGCATAATCCCTACAGAAACGGTCATATCATTCGCTAGACGGCTTAGCTGCTTTGCTGAATCTCTTTCTGACCCGGTTCTGAACCAGTAACAACAGACCCCCGCACGATGCGGGGGTCTCAATCACTGCTCGTGGCTCCGTAGGGAGCCACTCACGCAGAACCTGATGAATTACCAAGAAACGTCAAGCGTCACGACGTGTGGCAATCGCTGCGCGATTCTTCGCAACCTTTGCGGTTGCTCACCTTGCCTACGACAATCGCTCTGACGATTGCCCTCGCGTTCTTAACGAACGCTCGCTTCGCTTATGTGAAGCACACCGTGCTTCACATTTAACAGCTCAGCTGCTTTGCTGAATCTCTTTCTGACCCGGTTCTGCCCACAAAGTATGGAAAGCTCCTGGGGCGTCTACTCGACCGTAAGTATGAGCTCCGAAGAGATCACGCTGACCTTGAATCAGAGCAGCAGGAAGACGCTTGGAACGCAGACCATCATAGTAAGCAAGTGAGCTCGAGAACATTGGCACTGGAATACCCGCCTCGGCTGCACTTGCAACCACGCGACGCCATGACTCTTGCGCATTGGCTACGGCTTGCTTGAAGAATGGATCAAAGAGCAGAGAACCAAAAGTCTCAGAAGAATCATAAGCATCAGAAATACGGTTGAGGAACTTCGCACGAATAATGCATCCGCCGCGCCAGATACGTGCCACCGCACCAAGATCGATATTCCAGCCGTACTGCTTTGCACCCTTCTCGATTTCGTTGAAGCCCTGTGCATACGCCACAATCTTAGAAGCATATAAAGCTTGACGTACATCCTCAATAAAGGCATTGCGTGAGTCTGCATCGGGGAACTTCGCAGCAAATGCACCTTCAGGATTAGGACCTTCTAAGCCCTTGTGTGCAGCCTCTTCACGCAACTCAGCTTCAGAAGAAAGACCGCGCGCAAACACAGCCTCGCCAATACCAGTAACTGGCGTACCCAACGACAGAGCCGTTTGCACAGTCCAAGTTCCTGTGCCCTTCATACCAGCTTGGTCAACAACAATATCTATAAAGGGCTTGCCAGTTTTCTCATCCTTATGCCCGAGCACTTCAGCAGTTATCTCAATAAGATAAGAGTTCAAATCACCCTTATTCCACTGCGCAAATACATCCGCAATTTCAGCAGGCTCCAATGCCAGTCCACGACGCAGCAGATCATAGCTCTCGGCAATCACCTGCATATCGGCATACTCGATACCGTTATGCACCATCTTCACGAAGTGACCCGCACCATCAGTACCAATATGCGTCACGCACGGTTCACCTTCAGCGACAGCAGCGATACTCTTCAGGATGGGGCCCAGAGTCTTCCAAGACTCATCAGTACCACCAGGCATCATCGAAGGCCCTTTCAACGCACCTTCTTCACCGCCAGAAATTCCACAGCCCACGAAATGCAGTCCGCGTGCACGGATGTCTTTTTCTCGACGAATAGTATCTTCAAAATATGCGTTGCCACCATCAACGATGATGTCACCATCTTCCATCGCGTCAGCCAACTCGTTAATCACCGCATCAGTTGGCGCTCCTGCCTTGACCATAATGATGGCAGTGCGAGGTTTTGCCAGAGAAGCGACAAATTCCGTTATCGTTTTCGCAGGAATGAACTTGCCTTCAGAACCGTGCTCAGCAATCAGAGCTTCGGTACGGGAGTAGTGACGGTTATACACCGCAACAGTGTTGCCGTGATTCGCCAAGTTTCTAGAAAGGCTCGCACCCATTGCTGCAAGTCCCACCACTCCGATATTCGCTAGTTCTTCACTCATGCCATACCCTTTCAATTGACGACATTCGTTGTAATCGCATCTGAGAACTCCTCAACTGCAGGATTCACGAACGCGTACTCCAAAATCAGTGTATTGCCCTTCGCTACTCGGCATCAATTCGTTCACAATTCGCGCAAGGAATACTCACCGCTCTGGTTAGAAGCAACAAGCATTTGATCGTTATGCAGTTCCTTCCAACCATCCTCAGCGGACTGCTCAAAACCAGAAGACGCTATGACCACACCCGACGCTGAACGGTCGGCATGCTGAATTTCTTTGTAGCGAATAACTCGATAGTCTGCAACATAGTCAGCCTGCCCGTAACGTGCATAAATATCACCGATACGCGCTGGGACATCTGTACGACCAGATGCGCGTAAGCAGACCATTTCATCCTGGCTTTGTACCATGCAGTTATATGAGGACTTTGGGTATTCCTTGCGCAAATCAGCAACCGCCTGAGCTACTGACTGTGCAAGAGTCAAGCCCTGACCAACATGTTGTAATACCACTGAGAAGAATATTGCCGAATCACTTTTGCCGCCAGTTTCGAGTAACAAATCCTCGTCAATATCGAAATCGCGATTATCTACAATATTGCGACCTTGCTCATCGCTGATGTCACCATTGTGAATAAAGCTCAAACCATTTGCAAAGAAAGGCTGTTGATTTTCCAAAATCAACGGCAGATTAGAAGAAGCCAATCTCAAGTGGAAAAGTCCCCCGCGTGCTCCACTCTCAACAAAGGTTTCAAAAGCACTATCGAAATGAGCAGCTACAGTCGAACGATACACATTTGATGCTGTCTCAGGAGTAGGCGCACCACCATCGCGGCGATGAGCACCTTCAGGAGGCTGTGATAACAGCGAAACACCCCATCCATCGTTATGGATTTTGGAAATCGAACGAAATTGCGCAACGTCAACTTCTCCAATGATGTCTTTGAGACTCAGATTAATACCGTTGGTGGCATACCCCAATAATCTGCACATATCACTTCACTCTAACCTATGAAATATTGTCTCGCTGTCTCATCTCATGTCTATCAAACGCTGAGCAACGAGCTACCCTTTATCCGTCTGCTGCTCAGAGACACCCTTTGAAGTCTGCTGCAAATCTGTCGTTGACTTCTGTGGGGTTTCCTTTTTTGCTTCCTGAAGCATAGCTTGCTGGCGTTTCGTCCTGCGTAAGGCAACTCGCTGCAAACGTGGAACTCTACGCGTCGTAACGAATAGCGGTTGAACTTCAACAATTGGATTGTATGGTGCAAGGCCAAACCACTTCACTGGTGAACCGGCAACATGCCTGATCGCATATTTAACCTGCAGTGCCACCGCTCTACCTGTGGTAATTTTTGACTCCGGCATCAAGGCTTTATGAATCAAGATGTATTTGATAGTACCTATTTGTGGATCTTCATCCACCTTGGGATACACGGACGTTTGCTGTGGCAATTCACCGCTGTCAATCAACTCATGCATAATCTGGTGCAAGTAAGTTGCAACATTTTGGTCCACTTTGAAACCGAGACGCATACGCACTCGGAACAGATAATTAGTGCCAAAATTCTCAACCGAATAGTCTCTGGTAAATGGGTCATCGGTGGTTTGAACGGACACAGCCCACCAAGCGCGAGCACGCTTAGGGTGGTCGGCAAAGATAGAGAAGAAGATATCTGTATCGAGTCGACACATCTCAGTATCCGATGTCAAATAGACAAGATTGTCCGCATAGTACGGCACACGGAAGTCATTGTGGAGCATGTCCAGAGCAGGCAAACACTCTTTAGGAGCCATATGTCTGCGCTGCGAACGCTCAACCTTGGTTCCCTCGTTCCACGTGTACATAATGAACAGAATGGCGAGTGTGAGCAGCATCGTAAACCAACCACCATGGAGGAACTTTGCCATAGATGCCAAGAAGAAGAGTGTTTGGATTGCAATGAACACTACTGTGAACACCACAGCCCAGAACTTGCTTGCATTGAACCATATGTACACACCAAGCAACACCGTAGTGGTAATCATCGTTATGGTTAATGCCAGCCCATATGCCGCTGCAATATGCTCGGAATCGCGGAAAATGCCTAGAACCGTCAATGTTGCCGCACAAAGGACCATATTCACCACAGGAATATACAACTGGCCACGAGTCCTTGCGGGGTACCGAACTTGAAGGTGAGGCATCCAATTCAATCCTGTCGCCTCAGAAACCATAGTAAATGCACCAGTTATCAAGGCTTGGGAAGCAATCACACCTGCTGTCACAGAGAGCACCACTGCAACATATCTGACGTTTGGATTCATCATCTGGAAGAAGGGATTAAGGTTCTGCACACTCTTCAAATCAGCATTATTGCGATTATTGAGCATCCAGGCACCTTGCCCGAAGTAGTTCAAGACTAAAGCGATTTTAATGAAAGGCCAGGTGATATAAATATTGCCTCTGCCAACATGCCCCATATCTGAGTACAACGCTTCTGCACCAGTAGTGGAGAGGAATACGGTTCCCATAATCGCCAAACCCGCAACATTCCCTGAGCTGAAGAGGAAACGAATACCATAAATCGGGTTCAAAGCTTCAAATACTGTCCAGTCATTACCAAGATTTGCCACACCTACCACAGCGAGAAAAGCAAACCAAATCATCACAACAGTGCCGAAAACCTTGCCAATACGCTCAGTACCTCGGGATTGGACCGAGAACAGAATCAGAATCACCACAACCGTGATCATTAATGTGAGGTTTTCATTGTCATTAAAAATCGGTTCAAGTACCGGAAGTGTTTTGAGTCCCTCAACAGCTGAAGATATTGAAACAGCTGGGGTCAGCACCGAATCTGCAAGAAAAGCAGCACCACCAAGCATGGCAGGTATAACCAGCCACTTTGCATGCCTTCTCACCAAGCTGTATAACGCGAAAATTCCGCCTTCACCCTTGTTGTCAATACGCATCGCAATCAAGACATACTTCACAGTAGTGATAAGTGTGATTGACCAAAAAACTAGCGACAACATACCCAGCACAGCAGGACGATCAGTGTTCCCGATACCACCTTGCCCACTGAGGAAGGTCTGCGACATATAGAGCGGTGAGGTTCCAATATCTCCATACACCACGCCGAGCGCGACAATGGCCATAGAGATACTGATCTTGTCAGGAGAGCTTTGAATCTTAATCCATAAGCGGCCTAAAGGTCCTCTGCTTGAAGCATTTTTACGTTGAGCAGCAAGTTTCATAGCAGCTTTTCGCTCAGCCTTCAGAGCAATACGTTCTTCTCTGGTGCGAGCTTGATGAGAAACCTTAGGCGCTTTAGTGATGCTTTCAGCAGGAAGGATGGAATCCTCAATGGGCGATTTGGCGACCGGTTTCACTGGCTTATCAGGACTATGCTGCTCAGACTCCTGATGGGACTCTCCTTCGCCTGTACCTTTAGCTACCTTAGGGGAACTCTTATGTCCACGAGATAAGTCGTGGTCGGATGATTCGTCACTGCTCCCCTGTTTGCCGGCGTTAGCACCACCGTCAATAGGCTGTGACTCATTCTTCTTCTCAGACATACACTCCTCCAATGGCAGGTCAAGCGCTCTGCCTACATGTTTTCCGCACGTCGGCATCACGTTAGCACCAGTCGTGCCCACTATCTACCCGAAAGTTTTACAGTTACCTAAAAACACTGTGGTAACAAGGGTTTGAACATTTTTCCTCAGGCTAAGCCACAATCTGTTACATCAGATAATTTCACACGAACTATAGTGAGACAGTTCTATAGCTAGCAGCGAAAGAGCAATAATCTATCTAGAAACCATAGACTTCACGAGTTGTTTGTCTGCTTGCTCGAGCAACTTCATTAATCGATACATCGAGCGCATCGGCCATAGCGGAAAGAGTGTAAGGGATCATATATGGGGCGTTAGTACGTCCACGGTATGGCATGGGTGTCAAATATGGAGCATCAGTTTCAACCATTGCATGATCTAAGCCCACGATAGCCAAGGATTCTCGTATACCCTCATTGCCCTTATATGAGACGGTTCCAGAAAAACTTAGATACCACCCTTGTTCCTTGGCGATTTGTGCCATTTGAGCATCGCCTGAGTATGAATGAAACACCGTTTTGCGCGGCGATCCGTCACGAATGAGCGTTTCAATAACTTCCCTGTGAGCATCACGATCATGAATTTGCATTGGCAGGTCAAGTTCTTTAGCAAGTGCTATATGTTCGCGAAAGGCTTGTCGTTGCAGTTCCATGGCATCTGCACCGGTGCGAAACAGATCCATGCCAGTCTCTCCAATAGCGACTACCTGCTCGGGGTGGGTTACCGCAAGATGGTGCACTTGTGCGAGCGCCTCTTTCATATCAACATCATGCCAACTCTCATATCGCACAGGCAAGCCATCTGGCCCAGCTGAGCCATGATGCCCGTGTAGTACAGCTTCGTTGGGGTGAATCGCCAGAGCTGCCCAGACTTGCCCTGGATGAGAGAGCGCCATATCCACGGCCGTTTGAAGATGAGGCAGCTCACATCCAACGTCGATAATTTTGCGGACGCCTACCCGTGCAGCCTCATCCAACATCTGGTCTATCGAATATACAGGAACCGCATCCTGCCCTTTCTCCTGTGCCTCTTGAGACATAGATGCAGCAAAAGGAACCACCGAGGCAAGGTGTGTGTGGTTGTCAACCACCTCAATATCGTCCGGTAGAGCTTGCGGTTCAGGAGCCCAACTACGTTTACGATGATGCTTACTCATAGTTCCTGCACACTACACCACTTGGATTATGCCGCGGCCATAACCAGAGTTGTACTCAGTTATGGCCGCGGCATACAAATCAATCTCAGTGGTCTTGTAAGAGCTCTTCACCACCATTTGCCACACGAATCATGGAATATTGGGATTCATAAAGCCTGAAGTAGGCTTGACGCAACGCAAGCAGCTCCTCATGAGAACCATGCTCCACAATCTGTCCGTGATCGATGTAACAGATTTCGTCAGCATTCTCAATTGTCGAAAGACGATGAGCGATGATGAAGGAGGTGCGTCCTTTGAGTAGGTGGTCTAGGCCTGCCTGCAGAGCCTCCTCTGTACGCGTATCAATATTGCTGGTTGCTTCGTCAAGGATCAGAATACGAGGATCAGCCAGTAGCACCCTGGCAAAGGCGATGAGCTGACGTTGCCCTGCTGAAAGTGTGGCTCCACGTTCCTCTACTACAGTGTCATAGCCATTAGGCATCTCCATAATGAATTCGTGAGCATGCACAGCTTTAGCAGCTGCTTGGATTTCCTCGTCCGTTGCGTCGAGCTTACCGTAGCGGATATTTTCTCGAATATCGCCAGAGAAGATGAAGGTATCTTGGAGCATCACACCCATTTGCTGACGCAATGATTGCAAGGTGACATCACGAACGTCATACCCATCAATAGTCACTGAGCCTTCAGAAACATCATAGAAACGCGATAGCAGATTGATGATGGTGGTCTTGCCTGCACCTGTCGGCCCCACTAGTGCAACTGTGCGTCCTGGTTCAACATGGAAGTCCACCAAATTGAGAATGTTGCGCCCTCCATCTTCATAGCGGAATACCACATCGTTGAAGTCCACCTTGCCCCTAATCTGAGGCAAGGTTGCAGCATCAGGTTTGTCCTGAATCTCGGGAACCACGTCAAGTGTTTCAAAGATACGTTCCAGGTAAGCCGAGCAGGTGATGAGCTGATTGTAGAAATTACCGATATTAATAACAGGGTTCCAGAAGTTGTTAGCATATCCAATAAATGCAACCAGCACACCGGTACTGACGTTAACTCCCCCAAACCCCATGATGCCGACATAGTAGATGAAAGCAATCGTCATTGTGGAGATATTTTGCACCCCTGGCCACATAAGAAACTGAATATGAGCAGCCGTCATCCACGACTTACGCACCTCACCTTGCTGCTCCTGGAAGGTCTCATATTGTGTACGCTCACGAGCAAAGGTCTGCGTAGTTTTGACACCTGCGATTGACTCATGAATGTATGCATTGAGATTGCTTTGCTTATTGGAAAGTTTCTGATAGGCCTTGCGCTGGAAATATTGGAGCACTCTAACCCAGATAATGAGCACAGGGAACAGAATCAGTGACCAAAGTGTGAGTTTCCAATCGATAGCCGCCATCACCACCAGTGTGATGATGAAGGTGAACACATCAGAAATTACATTGATCAGTCCTGAGCTCAAGGTGTCAGAAAGAGTGTTGACATAGTTCACTACGCGAATCAAAATCTTGCCATGGGGTCGTGAATCGAAGTATGAGAAGGGCAATGTTTGGATATGTGAGAACAACTCTCTGCGCATATCCTTCAACATCAATTGCCCAACACGAGTGATTGAAACTGTGCGATATCTCAGGCACAGCTCGTACAACACAATTGCTGCAAAGAACACAGCGCCCAGAATTAGCAATTGTGTGATGTCTTTATTAGGAATCACGGAGTCAATGATGATTTTGATGAGATATGGGACAGCAACGAGGATGCTGCTCATCAACACCACCACCGCCAGAATTTTCATAACCTGACCGATATATGGTTTGAGATATACCCCTACCCGCATAATATCGCGGAAATTAATCTGTTCCTCGAGCTCTTCATCTTCGCGGAAGGTGTTGCGCTGATGATTGTTACGCGTAGCATCCTTTGCCGCCGTCTCATGCCGCTTCGCACTATTACGTCGTGCCATCTGTATGCCCTTACTCCTTAAAAACCTGCTGATTGACCAGATTGCAGGCCAAGTTGCTTGCGGTATATCTCCCAATATCGTCCGTGCGCCTCTACTAATTCCTGATGAGTACCCTGCTCAACGATTGCGCCGTGTTCCAACACCAGAATTAAATCAGCATCTTTAACCGAAGAAATTCTGTGTGCAATAGTGATAATGGTTTTTTGGGTTTCCAATTCACTTAAGTGCCGCTGAATCTCTGCTTCAGTTTCCATGTCAACTGCCGACGTGGTGTCGTCCATCACCAGAATTGATGGGTCATCAGCTAAAGCCCTAGCCAAACTCAAACGCTGTTTCTGGCCACCAGACAGACCCACTCCACGCTCACCGACTACAGTGTTATACCCTTCAGGCATTCCTTGAATGAACCCGTCGGCCCCCGCTATCGCAGCAACGCGACTGACATAATCCTCATCACTTGCTGTAGCTCCAAAAGCAATATTGCCACCTATGGTATCTGAGAAGAGGAAAGTATCTTGCGCGACGATGCTAACTTGAGAGCGCAGCGTGGACAGAGGCCAGTCGCGTGCATCAATGCCGTCGATAAGAACATGTCCAACAGTTGGGTCATAAAAACGTGAAATCATGCTTACCAAAGTGGACTTCCCGGAGCCAGTCTCTCCCAGAATGCCAAGTTTTGAACCTGCCGGCACAAAGAAATCAAGATCCTTAAGGATTGGAGTTTCTGGATCATCAGGGAAGGCAAAGCTGACATGATCGAAGCGAATCTCGCCTCCGATACGTTCGGGTGCTGTGTTCTCAGTGTGACTAATCTTCGCCATCAAGGCATTAGCGTGTTCAACGGAGGACTCTGCATCAGGGCGCTCAACAATTCTCGAGCGCGATGTGAGTAAACGCCTTATTTTGATGCAAGAGGCGTTGAAACGCTGAATGTCGTTAATCAGCCAACCCGATTGGCGTACTGGTCCGTCAATCATCCACAGGAAGCTGTCAAAAGCCACCAAATCGCCTAGGGTCATCATATTCTCGATGACGAGCCAACCTCCAAAAACTAGGATAATCAGCTGCAACATAAAGGATGAACCATCAAGCCAAGGCATATATCGTCGACTGTTATAGGCAAGCTTCATATTGCGTTGCATGTAGTCGTCGTTATGCTCGTCGAACTTTTGGGTTTCAAAAGGTTCGCGTACAAAAGCCTTAACTACACGGTTGCCTTCGATATTTTCTTCGACCATGGAGTTCAGACGAGCCAAAGAATTGCGGATATCGAAAAACAGAGGATGTGCATGACTTGCTAGTGCACGAGTAAAGAAGAATAGGAATGGCGTTACGCAAGCTAGAGCCAGAGCTAGTCGCCAATCGATAGTGACCATCACGCACAACGATCCCACAAACAAAATCACGCAGTCGGCAACGTTGTAGGTAACCCATGACAGAAAATGACGAATCGCGTCAGTGTCTGAGGTCATTCGGCTCATGATGTCGCCGATTCTAGTGTGGTTAAAATACGTAAAATCTAGGCTGTGCAATTTCTCGTATTCGTCAGAAACTAAACGATAAATAGAATTTTGCCCAAAACGTTCCATGAACATTTGGTAACCGTAACGCACTGCGGTGCGCACAACAGTTACTGCAATCATGGTAAAGCACAACCGAGGTAGGCGGTCATGGTGACCTTGCATGATGACCTGATCGACAATCATGCCAGCTAACAGAGGCATAATCATCACGAGGACCTTATCTATGATGAACAGCATCGCCGCTGCGATGATTCTGGGCAGATCGGGTTTGCAATATGGCAATATCCAACGCATATTGCTGGCTTGTTGATTATTATTGGGATCGACGTACATCAGGGATAACCCCTCGCGTTCCTTGTTGCTCTCCGTTACCCGGTTCTCTCCGGGATTCCCCGCTCGTATTACGCGAATTACTTGGTGTTGATATCCCCAAAATTCCCCGTTGAATACATAAGCTCGCAATATTCTATGCGAGTCATCAAGCTTTTCAACCGCTGTGATTTTCGGCGTGTCTGACCATCTGTCACCACTGAGCACAACGATTCGCTGTGCATGATGTAAGAGATTTTTTGGTAGCTGTTCGCTTCTCGCGCAGTAATTAGATATACAGACTTATCAGGAGTATCAGCTCAGAAAAAGGATAAGCCCGGTGGAGGGAGCCACCGGGCTTGAGAGAAGAGAGAAGAAGGGTTCAATTATGGGGTTCTGGGATGAACCTCGCCAACCTGTTAGCTGCTGACATCTCTTATATAAACAGCGCTTTCTTAGAAATATGATGCGGTATTCTCAAAAAAGCCTGTGAATCTTGTAACCACAGTGTGCGCATCGCCGCCATCATGTTCTGATCACTCATTCACCACCGTGGAGACTCTGGTAAGTAGAGTCTCCAGTGCACTGTGCTGTTGCCAGAACGTGAATTCTATGCAGTCTTGCGTGCCTCACTGAATGATTCATACTGCTATATCAATTGTCCTTGTTACCGGTGCCTTTGGAATTCTCCAATTTAGCTTTTTCACTTGCAAGCCTCTCAGCTTCTTTCGTGCGACGAGCATCAAGTTCAGCTTGGAAGCGGTCCAATTCCTCTTGCACAGCCTCTTTAGGAATCTTTGCAAAAATCGGCGTTGGTTTGGCGATAGGCGTGCCATCTACGATGGCTTCGCGCTTCCACGGATGAACATTTTCACCGAGACGATACTGCCCTGTGATAATTGGGTAGCGGAATCCTGGTTTGTCGAGATCTTCAACTTCTTCAATATGCGGCAGCGGGGAGAATACTCCTGTACCTCCCATGGTCTCGTGCACACGTTGAGCTGAGTGCGGCAAGAAGGGTGCTAGCAAAATATTCGCATCCACGACAGCCTGAGCAGCTGTATGCAGCACAGCAGCTAAACGTTGCTCATCGTCTTTGATCTTCCACGGTTCCATTGCTGATATATATCGGTTGATAGCTCCAACAGTAGCCATCGCCTCGCCCAGAGCCGCCTTTTGGCGATGATGCTCTATCAAGTCACCAACCTTGTCAAAAGCGTGCGCTGTGAGCTCAAGCAATGCGGTATCTTCGTCTTGGAGCGTTGAAGTATCGACTGTAGGGATGCAACCAAAATCTTTGTGTAGCAGGTTCGCTACGCGATTGACCAAGTTACCCCAGCTTGCTGCCAACTCTTCATTATTGTGTCGCACAAATTCTGCCCAAGTGAAATCTGCATCAGAGTTTTCTGGACCTGCAATAGAAATGTAGTATCGCACCGCATCAACCTGATATCTTGCGAGGATATCTTTCACATAAATCACAATGCCACGCGACGAGCTGAATTTCTTTCCCTCCATCGATAGGAATTCACTCGCGACAACTTCTTCAGGAAGATTCAACTTACCAAAATCGCCAGCTTCTCCACCTTTTGAGCCTTCACCGTCATAAGCCAATAGTTCGGAAGGCCATATCTGAGAGTGGAAAGTGATGTTATCTTTGCCCATAAAATAATATCCGAGTGCTTGCGGATCGTTCCACCATTTACGCCAAGCTTCGGGGTCTGCCTGACGGCGTGCCCACTCGATAGAAGCAGACAAATACCCGATTACAGCGTCAAACCACACGTACAGTTTCTTATTAGGATTATCAATCCAGCCATCAACAGGAACAGGAATACCCCAATCAATATCACGAGTGATAGCGCGAGGCTTGACTTCCTTAAATAGCCCAATGGAAAAGTTAATGACATTGGTACGCCAACCTTCACGGCTTTTCAGCCAAGTGAGATTAGCTTCAGCAAGAGCCGGAAGGTCCAAGAAGAAATGCTCAGTTTCCTCAAAAATCGGAGTTTCACCGTTGATCTTCGATACCGGATTAATCAATTCATCAGGATCTAGTTCATTACCGCAGTTATCACATTGGTCACCGCGAGCACCTGAAGCGCCACAAATAGGACAGGTACCCTCGATATATCGGTCTGGCAAAGTCCTGCCTGTAGATGGTGAGATGGCTACTTGCTGCTTGTCTTTGTATATATATCCATTATTCAGGCACTGTTTGAACATCTCTTGCACCACATGCTCATGATTGGCAGTGGTAGTGCGAGTGAACAAATCATAGCTCAGTCCAAGATCGCACAAATCCTTAGCAATTACCCTGTTATAGCGGTCGGCAAGCTGCTGAGGACTTACACCCTCTGCTTCTGCTTGAACAAGGATTGGGGTACCATGCTCGTCTGTTCCTGAGACCATCAGGACATCGTTGCCCTTCATGCGCTCATAGCGGGCATAGACATCGGATGGAACGCCGAAACCTGCGACGTGCCCGATATGACGTGGTCCATTGGCATACGGCCAAGCGACAGATACAAGGATATGACTCATAATCCTTGATTATTGGCGGCGGCGAGGACAGCAAGCGTTAAACCGAACTAATCGGGATTATTGATACTAATTACACTCATTTGAACGCCAATTATTCACATTTATGAACGAAATACAGACAGTCTATCCACATTTCCACATATCTGCTTCAGGTCCTCGAATAATAATCCATTTGGGCATATCTTCCCATCATGACAGAAACACAACAACACCTCAGCATGAGAACCACCAGTAAGCCAACAGTGGACCACGGACTGTCCAAAAAGTCAGCACTGATCTTCGCTCACGACCTTCCTGGACCTATGAGTATGAAACGCTTATGTGACCTTGGGATATTAATCCCGTTAGAAGGAACAACAGCTTTTCTCAATTCGGACGCCGAAACTCTATATGGACGAGCATCCATTGCTGCCTGTGTAGTACCCACCGGAGCGGCCGCGTGCACACTGTTAGCCACATGGATCTGGTCGGGTGGCTCATTTCCTAAAACTATTGATATCATTTCTCGCTCGCACTACCGAGCTCCTGTACACGGTCATCTCATCCGAGTGTATAACCGAAATATTCCTCCGGATCATCTCAGACGGATGGGCAAACTCCTAGTCACATCACCGATTCGAACTGCTTGCGATTTGGCTTGTGACAATGATTCAGGTGATAGTCAAGAACTACTGCTTGTTATATCTGACCTACTCCATCGACAACATCTCACTCCTTCGGCTTGTCTTGCTCTGCTGTCAAGTAACTCACGTTGGCCTGGTCATGCTAAAGGAGTGAAGATGTTTACCGAGATGAAACTCGATTTCGACACATTGGGCAATCATGTCTAAACACCATTCTCCACATGACGCCAAGCGCAAACGAAGCCAACATCAACAGCATCGCCAGCGCTTAGACAAGCTTCAACAGGAGGAAATTACGTATGCGCAGAATATCACCGCTGGGATGCAAAGCCATCTATCCCCTCCTGAGCCTCCGCCTCAACCCAGTCCGGCAGTTGCATGTGACCCATCCACTCCACTTAATGTCTTATGGGAATTCGCACGAGAATACCCCAATCTCAGGTATTGGATTGTTGCCAACCCAACTGCAACACCCGAGATACTTGAATTCATTGCTCAACAAGGTGGACCAGGTGTTGCATATGGCCTTGGTATATTGCTCGAGTCCCTAGAATTCGATACATCGAAACGAACGAACACCAACACCTTGCTGGGGCACCCTGCTTAGCGAGGAGATTTCACATACGTGCATTGAATTAAGTGAAGATTATTCTTGAGTAACGCTTAATTCTTAAGTGCTAGCACAGCAGTGTATACATCTTTACGATTTGGCAGTGAACCATCAGGCAAAGGATGCTCCGCGACAACTTGTGCAATTGCCTCTTTGATGCGTAAACCATTTTCTAGGGCTCGGTCGATAGACAACACCGCAAGATCTTCTACTGGTAATGCTGCAGGAGCCGCGGCTAAAGCTTCATCTTCTGAAGCTCCAGCAACAACAAGCACCATCTCGCCGCGGGGAGGATTCTCGGCTATCGATTTGACTATGCCAGAAATTGTAGATCTTCGAACCTCTTCATAATCTTTGGTTAACTCTCTGCACAAGGCCATAGGACGATTAGGACCAAACGCCTCCAACAAATCCTTCATCGAATCATCAATGCGATGAAGAGTTTCATAAAACACCATGGTACGTAGCTCAGCTTGCATAGTTCTGAGATATTGCACTCGCTCCGCATGTTTACGAGGAAGAAAACCTTCATAACAGAAGCGATCCGTAGGCAAACCAGAAAGAGCGAGAGCGTCGAGCACAGCACTAGGACCGGGGGCGCAGGTGACAGGAATATTCCGCTCGATTGCCCGACGGACAATCGCCAGACCAGGATCATTAATAGTTGGCATGCCCGCATCAGACACAACCACAACACAAGCGCCCTGCTCAACTTGGTCTAGAAGCCCGTCTGACTTCGCACGTTCATTGTGATCGTGGTAAGCGATGACTCTGCCCTTAACATGCACCCCTAAGCGATTTGCTAAATCAAATAATCTACGCGTATCTTCAGCTGCAACAATGTCAGCATCTTGCAGAAGAGCAATAAGCCGTGTCGAAGCATCGTGAATATTGCCAATAGGCGTTGCCGCCAACACCACAGTTCCCTCTGGTACGAGCCTGTCCGATATTGCTTGTTGAGTTACTATTTCTCTGCCTTCATCCGTAGCTTCTTCTTCAGACAACTCCACTCCCCTATAACTAGTGTCTTTCGCAACTTGCTGCTGCACCACATCTGTAGAGATTATGGTATCGAATTCAGCAAATTGTTGTGTGGATTGAGCAGACTTGGTTTGCATAGCTCCAGTATCCTCTAATCTTGATGCTGATGGGCTTTGCAAAAACGACTTCTCAAAAAAATCTGACGCGCGACCTGCAGCTGTTGCTGCACCCGAGATGGCTCGGACCTCGGCTGATGGGGTGGCTACTTCCTATACTCATGGCCGTTTTCGGCGGTGCTTTACGCTTTGTTCGCCTAGGATCACCACACTCTGTAGTGTTTGACGAAACCTACTACGTCAAAGATGCATGGACCATGCTCATGACTGGCGAAGCTAGAAATTGGCCTAAAACGCTCAGCCCAGCAAATATCCCAATCGACACGTTGTTCGCTCAGGGCGACACGAATCAATGGTTAGCAAGCGCTGAATATGTTGTGCACCCTCCTATTGGCAAATGGATGATTGCTATAGGGCTGAAACTATTCGGGGGCGCCGATAGCGCTTTTGCTTGGCGCTTTTCAACGGCACTGGTGGGCACATTGGCCATCTTGGTATTGTGTCGCGTCGCGTTACGACTGTTCCATAACCTTCCCATCGCACTCATGGCTGGATTCCTGCTATCTATAGATGGCCTAGGAATTACCATGAGTCGCACATCACTGCTCGACAACTTCATCATGATTTTTGTCCTCTGTGCCTTTGCATGCTTGCTCGCACATAGGGATAGAAGTGTGGAGAAATTACAAGCAGCTTATCTGGTTGACTCACAGAAACGCAGCGCAAGATTCATACCTGTAGCCCACCGTTGGGGAAAAGATAAACACCACACTCGTTTCGTTCTCAATGAAACCGGACCAGTCATATTTTTCTCATGGTGGCGTGTTGTAGCAGCGGTGTTTCTGGGTCTCGCCACTGGAACCAAGTGGTCCGGAATATATTTCTTTGCCGCCTTCGCTGTGCTCACGGTTATGTGGGATGCCTGGGAACGACGACAGGCAGGTTATCGTTCATGGTTCTTGAGCGGTATTTGGAAAGATGGCCTATTCACCGGATTGATGATGTTGCCAATCTGGGCTGGGACATACTTAGCTTCTTGGACCAGTTGGTTTATGCACTCTGACAGCTATATGCACAACTGGGCAGCAGAAAACCCTAGTGAAGGCATTACCTGGTTACCTGAATCTTTGCGTTCCTTCGTTGAATACCACAGGCAGATGTGGGACTTCCACACCACACTGGAAACACCCCACAGTTATATGGCAAACCCCCTCACATGGCCTTTGCAAACCAGACCGACAAGCTTCTACTGGGAAGAACTTAACAATCATCCTGGCTTGTGTTCGATTGCCCAAAATTCAAAATGCATTAGCGCTATCACTTCATTGGGGAATCCCCTGTTGTGGTGGCTCGGATCAGCTTGTGTACTCATCGGCATAGTCGTTGCTGCAATAATCCGACAAGGCGATTGGCGAATCTGGGCAGTTCTCATAGGATTCATCGGCGGCTGGCTTCCGTGGGCACAATACCTGCATCGCACCACTTTCACCTTCTACTCGATCGTGATTTTGCCTTGGATCGTATTAGCCATCTGCTACATGGCCGATTGGCTAAGGCAGAATGTGAAAACATCCACCTACCATGGCGTTGTTTGGGGCACTTTGGGGATTCTTGCTGTGGTGTCGCTCTTCTTCTATCCAATATGGACCGCAATGCCCGTACCTTATGAGTTCTGGCTGGTGCATATGTGGTTTCCTAGCTGGATTTAGACCAGCTAGGAAACCACATATGCACCCTCGCGTCCTTTGCAGGCGCTCACCGAGCCTATCCAAAGCGCACCGCGCTTTGGATTTAACGGCTCAGCTTATGTGGTTTCCTAGTTGGATTTAGAGACTTAACTATGCACATAGTGCATCACCGTCGAAGTTTGTTTCGTTTGTGTAGGGATTTATTGCAAGAAGCTCGAATAGAGCGCAGAACAAGTACCGTCATTCCGCCATTTCTGAGCAATATACGTTGGTTTATACTTTGGAATCCCTACACAACTGCTATTCAACGGACATTAGTGCGCACTTGACAGAAGAAACCATAGATTAACTGGTATTGTGGCTGTGCTGTAGGAGCGCAATACCGAATATGTTTTGTATGATGGGATGTTCACATGGGGTTTATCAACTGGCTGCTCGAATTGCTCAAGGACCCTCGGAGCGCAATTGCCGGATGGATATCATTAGGTTTAGTACCTGCGTATACGTTTATTTTCCTAATAATTTTCATTGAAACCGGCGTAGTGTTCATGCCTTTCCTGCCCGGGGATTCGTTACTCTTCGCTGCGGGAGTTTTCGCGCATGATCCCAAGAGTGGATTAGAACTCTCTGTATTGCTGCCAGTAGTCTGGCTAGCTCCCGTTATCGGTGACCAATGCAATTATTTCATCGGACACTTCTTTGGACGACGTATCATACAGTCTGGCAAAGTTAAAGCCATGACTCCTGAACGTATAGCCAAAACGGAGAGAATGATTGAGAAATGGGGTCCTATAGCTGTATTCCTGGGGCGTTTCTTCCCATTCATTCGTACCTTTATGCCTTTCATCTCAGGTATCTCCGGCATGCGTTGGGCACGATTCACACCATTCAGTGTTCTTGGCGGAGTGATTTGGTCAACCTTGTTCACACTCTTAGGATTCTTCTTCGGCGGTATTCCAGTGGTACAAAAGCACTTCGAAGTAGTTATCATCCTTATCTTGGCTGTGTCACTACTGCCAACCATAATCGGGCTGCTCAAGGCCAAGTTTGGGCATAAGAAGACATCTGGAGAAACTCTAACCGCTGACGAGACCAATGCCATCGCTACTGCAGATGATGACACTAAGAAGAACTGAGATATGCCACTGACGCGAATTGCGAATGGGCACCCTCTGCGCTAAAGTGGCATCCGTTGTCCTGCCGAGCAAGACAACACCCAATCGGGGCTATAGCTCAGTTGGTAGAGCGCTTCGTTCGCATCGAAGAGGTCGGGAGTTCGACTCTCCCTAGCTCCACGGTTATCAAAGGGCCGGTCCGTCGTGACCGGCCTTTTTTGTTGCCATTTCAGTGTTTTCCCCTTGTGCTTCCATGGTTTCCCGGTTGGTCTGTCTTGACGTGCAATGCCGTGTTTTCGCTTGCTGTTTCCTGTTTGGCGTGGTAATTCATGTGGTAAAAGCAGCATGGTTCACGGGTGCAGGAGGATGTTATGACTCGGAGATTCGGTACGCTTCGGCACAAGAGCAATCGGACGAGCGCGTGGATAGAGGCGAGTTATCTGACGCCCTTCTGGGCTTTTGATAAGTGGCCTGGATTGAGGGAGCGTCAGTATGCCAGCTTCGACATCGAAGACGAGGCCGGTGCACTGGTGTGGCTCAGGGACGCCAAGCTTCGTATCGACGCCCATTCATGGCAGCCTGAAAGGGAGATCCTTCGGGAACAGCAGCGTCGCTCGTTGACCTTCGCGCAATACTTTGAACAATGGCTGGGTCTGCGGCGTACCCGGTCGGGCGACCAACTCCAGGCAGGCACGGTCTACAGGATACGCAAGGACGCGACGAACCATATCCTCCCGTTTTTCGGCAAACGCCGATTGGCCGAGATTACGAGCCGTGATGTGGATCGGTGGTGGGACGGGTTGGATCACTCGCAGCGCAGCATGTGCATCAATGCACTCAAAGTGCTCAAGAGCGTGTTGGCATCCGCCAGCAGTCCCGGACCTGATGGGGAAAGCCCCCTGATTCCCAGGAATCCCTGCACCATCATGACACCATCACAGCGTCGCAACACCGAGACGGTGCCCGCCACGATCGCACAGGTACGCATGATCTACGAGGCCATGCCCGAACGGTATCGCGCGGCGGTGTACATCGCCGTATTCTGCAACGGCCCTCGCATCGGCGAGATCTGCGCGCTCACCAGAAGCAGCATCGATCTGGACCATATGGTGCTTCATATTCGTACGAGCCGCAAGACCATTGGACCGGAGCTGATCGGCAGCACCAAAACCGAGCACAGTGAACGCGATGAGAGCATACCCCCACAATTGAAACCAATGATGGAGACGCTGGTCGACCTTACCGGTCCCGAAGCTGGTGCTTTTATTTTCCCCGGTGTCACTGACAGTTCAGCCCCGTTGCACCCCAACACGCTCAGAGGCTGGTATGACAAGGCCAGAATCCAGGCAGGGCGCAAGGATCTTCGTTTCCATGATTTGCGTCATACGGCGTTGACGTTGCTGGCCCAGCAGGGTGCAACGGTGCGTGAGATCATGGATGCGGCCGGTCATTCGGATCCGCAGACCGCGATGCGGTATCAGCACAGTGTCCAGTCGCGGTCAAGGTACCTCGCCCGCCAGGTAGGCTCGCTCATTCCCGGTGATGATACCGTCGAGTCGCTGCGCTCCCGTATAGAGGATAATGATCAGCGCATACAGGAACTCAGAAAGCAGAACGAACAGCTGTCATCACAACTCTCCACCGCCATGATGCGGCATGAAACGGGCAAACAAGCGAAGAAGCAAGGCTGATTCCTCCCCTGGCTGTCAGATGCCACCCGTCGATCTTCGGCTTTGGCAAAATGCCTGTTGCCGACGGTCTGTCATGGCAGGGACCATTGCGAGGTAGTTGCGGAAGTCTTCGATGACTTGCACGGTGACGTCCAGTTCGCAGGCGATGGCGTAGGTGTCGCCGTCGTATTCGTTCTCGGCGAGGGCGTATTCGCACGGCCGTATGAGCTTGGATGCGGTTTCCATGCGGGTGTGCCGCTCGATCTTCGAGCCCAGGGTTCCCGAACAGGTTTCATCGGCGTGCTCCCAGTGCACGAGTTCGTGTGCCAGGGTGCAGCGTTGCTGGGCGCTGATGAGCCGCTGGTCTATGAGGATGAGCTTCGTTGCTTCATCGTATATTCCGGTGAGATCCCCCGGAAGCAGGGTGTTGACGACGCTCACGTCGAGGTGCTCGGTGTCGTTGATGATCTGCGTGTATGTCCGGTGCAGGAAATCGGGGAGGATGCGCCTGTTATCGTCCATCGCCGCCTGCCGCCTCAGCCCATTTGTTGGGGTCGTGCGATGCCGCGAGCCTGACGTCATGGTTGCCTATCTTGTTGAGCACGTACGCTGTCTTGTCCGCTTCGGACAGTTCGCTGGGCTGCGGCTCCCCAAGGGTGACGGGTCCGCGCTGGTCGCGTTCGATGAACGCTTCGGCGGATTGGATGAGTTCGTGGGGGTAGACGCCGAACACTTCGGCGAGTTGGGCGAGTTGGGTGACCTTGATGTCACGCTCGTTCTTGAGGATGCGGATCAAAGTGCGTTCGGGGACGCCCGAGCGTTCCGCGAGCCGTTTGATCGTCAGCCCCGCAGCCGATCGTTCGGATGCTATGGTCTTCGCTGTAGCTTCGTTCATGTCCATATGGACACTCTATAACACTGAACAGTCATTATCAAGTCCTATATGGGCACCTCCGATATTGACATGCTGCCTGTTTGGGCATTACCATGTCTTTCATGGACAGTTCAAGTTTCGCGACACTCGTCGCGCACCATGTCGCGGCGGTCATCACCCGGTCGGGCGCTTCCGTGCTGCGTGCCTCGCAGCTGACGGGGATCCCTCGGGTGACTTTGATCCGTCGGCTGCGCTTCCCCTCCACGTCACCGTTCGATGTGCATGAGCTGGAGATGCTGGCGCGAGCCTTCCATGTCGACATCGAGACACTGGTGAGCCCCGACGAAGAGACGGCCACACCGGTGCCGGACACGCATCACGGGGTTGCGGGAGAAGGGGCCGATCATGAGTAGCGGTGGCGGGTTCGTGCCGAAGTGGGTGAATCTGAGTGAGGCGTCGCTCATGCTGGGCATGGATCGTCGCCAGATCCTCAAGCTCGGCAGGGAGGGTGTGCTGCGCGTATGCCAGCCCTCACGCCAGTATCGGGTGTCCACGGACAGCATCGAGCATCTGGACGAACGGCTCGTCGAGGTGCGCAGCACCACGAGGATCCATCGCAGGCGACGCTCATGAGTCTGCGCAGCATGCTGTGGGCGTTGAACGAGGCGCCCACGGGCAAGGACGCGACCGCGAAGGTGATCCTGATCGCCTTGGGTGATTACGCCAATCCCGACGGCACCGGCGCCTACCCCAGCCTGACGACGCTGTCCCGGATCGCCGAGGTGTCACGCCGCACGGTGCAGTACAAGCTGCGCCTGCTGGAACGGTCCGGAGCGATACGGCACGGCGACCAGCGGCTCGCCTCGTACCTGCCCGGCAATCATCGCCCCACGGTATGGGACCTGAACCTGCGAACAACGAGACACCGGGCGGAGGACACGACCGTTACGGGTGCAGATCCTGCACCCGTGGATGTTCACAGGGATGCAGCAAGCGCTGTCCAGGGGTGCAATCACAGCCCCGTAGACATGCAACACGGTGCGCACGAACCATATAACCCGACCAATAACCCGGGTGAGAAACTTCCCCACCGTCGACGCCGACCCACGATGAGCGGAATCGGCGACTGGCGGCCTGATAGTGCGCACCACGCTCTCGCCACCACCCTTGGTCTGGACTGTGATGCGGAGTTTGCGAAATTCCGTGACCGTTGCCTCTCCTCGGCACAGGTCAGTGCCGACTGGGATGCCAGTTTCCGCAACTGGCTCAGACGCGGCCTTGAACTCAACCTCACGGTCAAGGCCCGCCACCCATCCGGCCATGCTCACACGCACACCTGGAAATGCACGCACGTGCTCGCCTTGCTGCGCAGGGACGAGGAGAACGCCACTCCCGACGGTCTCGCGGTCACCCTGGCCAAACTGTTGAACACGGGCATCACCGGCATCCAGGCACTGCAACGGTTGGGTTTGCCGACCGACGATGACCTGTCCACGCCGTGACGTGTCCGCACGCACGGCGAACACCAAGTGCGTCCCCGCTACCGCGGTTCTCTTTTGCCGGATGAACGCGATAGCAGGGGCCTGTTAGGGCAACCCATAAGGGGCTGCCCCTTAATGATAAGGGAAGAATATGAGGAATTGGAAGAAGGGAGCGACCGTAGCGGCTGCCTTGGTCGCTGCACTTTCCACATCGGTTTCACCGCTTGCCGCGTATGCTGACGGTGGCGGCGGATCAGGTGGCGGCGGCACAGGTTCCGGTGGTAACGGTCAGATCAGTTTCACTTACCAAGACAGTTATGGTGCTCCCACACTAGGGAATGTGGATATAGCGTTGGCCGCGATGGGATTGACTTCCTATAACGACGCTTCACATCCTGCGGATGCGTCAGCGAATACAGCGTTGAATAGTGCGGTCAGTGAATGCCAGTCTCGTTATGCTACCAAGCATAACGGTGACACGAATGCCGGTTGCAGATTGGTGAGCGTTGGTGCGGTTTCCACTGACGGAAAGTACACCGGCAGCACAGGCGGCTTCACTACATCGCAATGGGCTTCTGCCTGGAATGCCGAGACACAGGGTAAAAGCTACTCACATGAAGGCGTGGCCTATCAGACCACCACACCATTCTCCAATGGTGTGACCACCATCAATGCTCTGGTGGCACGCGAGGCCGCGAAGACACCAGGAATCATTGTCATCGTCCTTTCCAGCGACGAACCACCGGTTGCATACAAGCTTTCCGTGTCCACCAAGCAGGCGTCTGCCGCCTCGATGAAGGTGGGTTCCACCGCTGCCGTGCATGACGTGATCACCACGTCTAATGGTGGTTCCTCGCTGAGCGAGAACCTTACGGCGAAGGTCATCATGCACTATGACGGGCAGAGGAACGGGTACGTGGCCGCGAGAAGCGTGACGAAGAGCATGGCCATCCGTAATGATGGTTCGAAGAACTCGCCCGATTTCACGCCTTCCGACTTTGGCATGTCGCATTGGCAGGAAGGCACGTACTGGTTTGACGTGCAGGTTGCCAGGCAGGGGAAGATGCAGGCTGCCGTGGATACCACGGATCGTGAGGCTGCCGAATCGTTCCCCGTGGCTGCGGTGCCTCCCGTGAAGCCTTCGAAGAGCATCGAGGACGGCACGTCCACCGACCGGATGGTGAACCGCACGACGATCACGACCGGTACTGGTCGCGGCGGCTACGAGATGACCATCCAGGACAAGATCACACCTAATGGCGTGAACTATTCCATCGACAACTGCAAGCTGGTGGATACCACGAGTGGTGCCGACGTTTCCGGCGATTTCACGATCACCTGGGATAAGAGCGCGAACACGGTGACCGCCGCGCGTACGGCGTCCAGGGGCGAGATGCCGTTGGACCGCACCTATGCGTTCAGCTTCGATGTGACGGTTGCCAAGCCTGACTTCTCCAAGGTCGATGATGTGGCTTCGGTCAAGTGGAATCAGGAGCCGAGCGTGAACACGGATGACAAGTCGTTCCCGACCTGGCGTCCCAACCCCGACAAGTCCTGGATCAAATACGTGGATGGCAAGTGGCAGGCCGTGATCGACCCGTCCAGAAGCAACCAGACCGGTGCCGACACCGAGACCTTCCTTGACGGCGATACGGTCGGTTCCGTGGTCAACGGCACGGTTGCCGCGAACCTGATCCAGGCTCCTACGAAGTTGACTCTGACGGATGATTGGGCGAAGGCTGACTACATCTTCGATGCGGCCGACGCCTCGAAAATTCGAGTTTATGCGGCTGACGCGAGCAGTGAGAAGCAGTCCAGTGTCGCGGACATCGCCAACACGGGCACGGACGTGACCGACCAGTTCACCATCACCGTGAACGGTACGACTGCCACTGCAACCGCTAAGGCAGATTACCTTGCTTCGTTGAAGGGTCTGGCGAAGGCTCAGCAGATTACCCTGCTGATCCCAGGAACCATCAATTTCGCCAATGGCGGGGGTGCCAAGCAGGTGCGCTCCGACTTCGGCAAGAACGCCGGCGACGAGCTGACGTTCTGCACAAATCCACCCAGCGATGAATCGCCAGTGACGTATTCCTCGCTATCGACTGGTACCGCTGGCGCGGGTTTGACGAATGCAGGTTCCGAAACGGTGAACAAGCAGACCGAGGATACGAACGAGCCTGAGATCTGCTGCTATGTGCCACCGGTCACGAAGGATGTGCTGGCCGAAGCCTCACAGGGCGGCGACCAGTCCAGCGTGGACGGCAAGACCGTGTTCCCCGGCCAGAAGGTCGAATACAAGCTTGAGACCACGCCGAAACTTCCCGCGAACCTCGCCTATCAGGTGACGAACGTGGGTGTGACGGACAGTTACGACCAGTATCTGAACGTGGACAAGCAGACCTTGGAGGTCACCGACCTGAACACGGGCAATATCATCCCCAAGAGCCAGTACACCGGCACCTGGGACGGCACCGCGCACACGGTTCGCATCGCGTTCTCCGACGCCTGGGTGAAGGCCAACTGGAAGGCCGGCTCGAACCCGAGGATCATCGTGCGGTTCGAGGGCACGGTCTCCAAGGATGCTCCCGCGAACACGAAGGTGGACAACCAGTGGAAGTTGACGCTGAACAACAGCATCACTCCGTCGAACATCGTGGAGAACACGCCTCCCGACGACAATCCCTCCAAGCAGGACACTCAGAAGGATGCGAAGATCAACATCGACGGCAAGACCGCCGTGCTGGGCGACAGGATCTACTATCGGGTCAACCTCGATGCCTCGAAGCTGGACAACACCGCGTATGTGGTGCAGCGTCTGGGCATGGTCGATGATTATGACCAGGAGTATTTGAAGCTCGACACGACGGCGATCCAGGTGCTTGACGCCCAGGGCAGTGACGTGACCGGCAAGTTCAACATCCAGGAGAAGGATGGTGTGCTGTACGCCTTCTTCAAGACGGTGGACACGACCATTCCCGCCACGGGCGAGACCGTGCTGGGCGACCCGCAGTCGTCGGACCTGAAGGCGTATTCGACCGAGAAGCTGGATCCGCTCGCCTCTCCCGCCATCGACCAGAAGGTGCTTGGACAGACCTACCAGATCGTGCTGCCGATGACGGTGAAGGCCGTCAAGGACGGTTACACGGTGAAGAACACTGCGATCCAGGTCACCGACAACGAGCAGAAGCTCACCAACACCGTGTCCAACCCGTTGAAAGAGATCAACCCCTCCAAGGATGTGACGGTCAACGTGGGAGGCGCTTCGGCCGACGGTCAGAGCATCTACCTGAACCACCTGTTCCTCTACCAGTTGGACAGCTCTACGCTGCATACGAATCGTGCGTACAAGGAGATCACCGACTGGAAGATCACGGACGGCTACGACCAGTCGCACGACCGGTACACCGGCCAGTGGGCGGTGTACGCCACCAAGGATGTGGTCGAATACCAGGACGGCAAGGCCGTGACTTTGGCCGAGAAGAGTGACCGGATCGCCGGCAGTGGCGTGGACTCCACGAAGTTCGGTGGAGACCTGTTCACGGCATCCGATAAGGACGGTGTACTCACGGTGACCGCCACGGCTCGATACCTCGCCATCGCCTCGTCCAACGACACCAGTGAGCAGGGGTGGCGTGCCTACGTGCAGATGGAACGTATCAAGACCGGTGACGTGAAGAACCAGTTTGTTGAAACGCTCAACGGCCAGGACAGGCCGTCGAACGTGGTGGTCACCCATACTCCTGATCAGACGCCTTCCATCAGCATCGAGAAATACGATGCGAAGAGCGGCATGAAGGCCGGGGATCGCAATACGCCAAGCGATGCCTTGAATGTGACGGGTGACACCGAGATCGTGTTCCATATCACCAACACCGGCAAGGCCAGTCTCTCGAAGATCGACTTGAAGGACGCGACCATCACAGGTTCCGGCACGGTCGTGGACTTCACGTATCCGGCCAACTGGAACACGCTCGTGTTGAAGCCCGGAGCGTCGGTGGACGTCACCGGCACGTTGAAGGGCATCAGGAGCAACGACCATCACACGGATCGTGCGAAGGTCACCGCGCAGCCGATCATCGACTGCCCGGCCGTCGACACCGACCCATTCGACGGCAAGAACCCAACGGCCGACCCGGACAAGGTGTGCTATGACACTGCGATCAGCGCGAAGGACGATTGGAACGGCTACGTCAAGGCCGCCGCGTCCAAGTCCCTGGCGAAGACCGGTGCCGACATGCTCTGGGTGGTTGTGGCCGTGATCCTGTTCGCCGGCGCAGGCGCGGGAATCATCGTCTCCCGCCGCCGCATGGCTGATACCGGCAAGCATGAGGATCCTCGTAACGCCCGGTGATCAGGCGCTTGCCTCGCCTGATGCTCTGTCGGGCGAGGCATCCCATCCTCAATCCTCAACAATTTCCTGTGAAAGGAGACGAAACATGGTGTGGATCGTTATCGCCGTGGGAATCTCATTCATGCTGCTCATGGTCCTCTCGCTATGCAGGGCTGCTGCCCTGGGAGACCGGCAGCTTGACGCCATAGCCGCAAGGCAACATCATCGCACTTCCTCCCACGCGGAGGACTGACGGATTCCCCATCCGTCATTACGAAGGCTGGCGCATCGTTACAGCCGGCCATATTTTGCCCTGTCTGCTTTCCCCAGGGGGCGGGGCATCCTTCATCTTCAAGAATTAGGACAAGCAGAGAATCGAGGATCTCATGGATACCAGTGATGGGCACGGCGCACATGCGGCCGTCGTCGCCATCGTGTCGGTTCTGGCCGTCCCGGTGCTGATCCTGATGCCTCTGCTGATGGTCTCGCTGCTTATGGGCGGTGGTATGACGCAGACCGGCGATTCGGTATCCAACGTGCCGGACCAGTATTTGGCCGATGTGCGCAAGGCGGGGAGTGTCTGCCAGACGGTCACCGCCCCTGTGATCGCGGCGCAGATCGAGACCGAAAGCAACTGGAATCCCGGTGCGGGCAGTCCCGCCGGGGCCAGGGGCATCGCCCAGTTCATGCCCGCGACCTGGGCGTCCGTCGGCAAGGACGGCGACGGTGACGGCAAGGCGGACATCCTCAACGCGCATGACGCGATATGGACCCAGGGCAACTACATGTGCGGCCTGGCCGCGCAGATCGACGGCATGAAGGCCAAGGGCCTGTTCTCCGGCGACACCCTGCAACTCGCCCTGGCGGCCTATAACGCGGGGATCGGTGCCGTGCAGCGGGCCAAGGGCATACCCGCCTTCCAGGAGACGCAGGCGTATGTGCAGA